>CAYGQU010000661.1:0-1503 GCA_964352045.1 uncultured Planctomycetaceae bacterium | reverse complement strand
CCAAAGACCCGTTTGGCAATTTCGTTACGGATAACTTTGCCTTCGCTATCGACGATCGAGTGACCCCATCTTGCAATTAGTTGCTCAAGCACTTGTGGCTTGTTGAGCAGTTGTTGAGCCTGCTTATCGGCATCTAAAACGATTGCCCCTTGCTCGGCTAGCAATTTGGCAACGTAGGACTTTCCGCTGGCGATACCCCCTGTGAGGCCGATGATAATCATATGCTTCGCCTAGAAACTTTGCTGAACAAGACTACTTACACTCGCCCCAATTTGCGCCTATCCCGACATCGACCGAGAGAGGAACCTCTAAATTGGCAACCCCTTGCATCTCTTCACGCACCAGCGTCTCGATTGCTTCTAGTTCCTCTTCGGGCACATCCAACAAGAGTTCGTCATGAATCTGAAGCAACAGCTTCGAGCGTAGTCCCTCTTGGTTCATCCGTGAATGGACCGAGAGCATAGCCATTTTAATTAGATCGGCAGCGGTTCCTTGGATGACCGTATTGAAAGCGGTCCGTTCAGGAAGGTTCATCTGGATTGGCTGAGGGTGGGTGTCAAACAACGATCCCTTGCTCGGGGGTGCAGGTGGACGAACACCGCTGACGGCACGGCGACGGCCGAACATAGTTTCGACGTATCCCCGCTCGTAACAGTCGGCAAGTGTGTCGTGCATGAATTGCCCAACGCCCGGATAGCGTGCAAAGTAGTCTTCGATGAATCGGGCCGCTTCGCCTTTAGGAATCCCCAACGATTTGGCCAGCCCAAAAGCGCTTTGCCCATATATGATCCCGAAGTTCACTGCTTTCGCCCCACGGCGTTGCTCCGGCGTGACCTCGTCAAGTGCCACGTCGTTAACTTGGCTGGCGACAAGTGTGTGGATATCTTGCCCTTCAGCAAACGCCTTACACAAAGTCTCGTCCCCCGAGAAATGGGCTAAGACGCGGAGTTCGATTTGCGAGTAGTCTGCCGCCAAAAGTTTGCAACCCTCCGACGGGATAAATGCCGAGCGAATGAGCCGGCCTTCCTCGGTACGGATGGGGATATTCTGCAAGTTGGGATCACTGCAACTCAAACGGCCTGTTGCGGCGACGACTTGGTTGAACGAGCAATGCACGCGTCCCGTCTCGGGATGAATCAACTGTGGTAAGGCATCGACATAGGTTCCACGCAGCTTGGCGTACATCCGATGCTCGACAATGAGCCTTGGCAGCGGATGCTGCTCCGCCAGTTGTTCAAGCACGCTGGCGTCGGTACTCGGACCTGTTTTGGTCTTTTTGACGACAGGCAGGCCGAGTTCTTGGAACAAAACCTCCGCTAGTTGTTTGGGAGAGGCCAAATTAAAGGGGTGGCCAACCATCTCCTCGATCTCGACTGCCAGCTCGTGCGAACGCTTCGCAAACCGTTCGCTCAGTTCGGCCAAACGTTCGTTATCAACCCGAATACCGTTCCACTCCATTTCGGCAAGGACTTCAATGAGTGGCGTTTCGAGATCGTCGTTGAG
>CAYGQU010000660.1:0-1508 GCA_964352045.1 uncultured Planctomycetaceae bacterium | reverse complement strand
ATAAAGGGCTGGAGCTAACTGGCATTCAATAAGCCTATTGACTTAAATTCGATACATCGGGATCCAACGATTTCGGGTCGGGCTTGATAATAATCAAAGGTCCCGAATGGGCATCGTAGACCACCAACAAATTCAGCAGCCCGGCAATTGCGGTAACGATTGACCCCAGTTCGAAGGCAAAGCCATAGTCATACTGCCATTTGGCTAACTCGGTCGGATGCATCACCGTTTTCTGCTCGGAGTCGATCGACTCGAAGGGAACTTTACGCGTATCAACAGAATATGGTGAGGGGGGATAGAACCAACCACCAAACAACGGCCCATCACGATCCAAAAATCGCTCTCGTTCGACCAAGGCTGGCAACGCTACTACACCGATCCCCGCCTGGCAAATAAATTGCCAACGATCGACGACAAACGCAAGGGGCTTAGGCGTTAGGGGCTGCGTCGAAGCGAACGCAACCTTACCACCCCCGATCAGCATGCCGTACAGAAACATCGGTACCAAGCAGCCCATATAGAGCAACCCTTTGGCAACACGTCCCTGATACAAATGCCCTGCTCCAGGGAAAAGCCATGCTAATAATGCCCCTCTTTTCGGATGGGGGGGGTCGAAGACGATTTGCTGCACCGATCGGGTTACTACCGCTTCTTCTGAGGGTTCCTGCGATGCGTTGGGCTCCGCCATGATGCGATTCTTTGGGGTGACTTTTTAGGAAAGGTTTATTATCCCCCATTCTAAGTCCTCACCGAACAAAGACTAGCCCGCCTGAAAGGCCTCCTACCAACAGACGCAATTGGGGCACCTATTGGCGATCACGGGTTCAAAGGAGGTTCGGTTTGTAGGGATTCTAATCAACTATTCCGATCCACTCTGCGTAAAATGAAGATGATCGAGGGCCTCTGAAAGACGATACAATAGGTAAATTGTAACGGCTGCTTTGCTTAGCGATCGCTCGTAATAACTTGCTTTCGAGTGAATCCGCTAGCTAATATTTTCCTAGCCAACTTACCCTTCCCTTCCGACAATCCCTCGCAGTATCTCTGATTGCATGGCAAATGAAGTGCTACTGACAGGCTTGGGCATTGTCTCACCGATAGGTATTGGTGTTGAGCAAGTAGCGAAGAATCTTCAAGACCGAAAAAGCGGAGTGGTAACGATCGAGCCTCTCAAGCAGTCAGGCTGGGTGGCACCGTTTGGTGGCGTCGTTACCGATTTTGAGCCCAAAGCGCATGTGCAACCGCGTAAGAGTTTGAAAATCATGTCCCGTGAGACTCAGCTTGCCTTTGCCGCAGGCGAGCAAGCTTGGGCTAATGCCAAACTTGACCAATGCGAAGTTGATCCCGAGCGTGTCGGCATTATCGGTGCTGCGGGGCTTCAATACTGCCCACTCGACGAGCTCTCAGATCCTATCGCTCAAAGTGACGACGGACATGGTAAAGCCGATCTGACTCGATGGGGCGAAGCAGGGATGAATCAACTTTATCCTCTTTGGCTGTTAAAATAT
>CAYGQU010000659.1:0-1521 GCA_964352045.1 uncultured Planctomycetaceae bacterium | reverse complement strand
CAAGATCAGACAGACAAACGTTGTAACGAGTTGCTGTTCCATCTTTCACTCGCCGGGTGCTAGAATCGTAGGCGATAACACGAGGCGATCCCGTTGCCATTTGGTATCCGTCGTGAATCTGCACATCAAATGATGTAGAGCTGACACGAGTGATGGTACCTTGTGTAAAGGGAAGTGGATCGTAGTCAATGGTTAGACCATTCAGCGTAACGTTGTCTGCGTCCTCAAGCCTGAGGACCTGTTTAAGTTCTTTAGCAATCAGGCGCACGCCAGTGGCGTTGATCGTAAAGTCGCTCAAGTTGGACAAAGGCAAAATCACGTTACCTGAGTTAGACGCTACTTCATAGTCTCCTGGCGCGATCGTTACCGACCCAGAGCCAGCGTTGAAAGCGTTCATAATCTGCGTCTGTAGCGACAAAGCTGTCTGAGCAGGTGTTTGAGCAAGCACTACAGTATGACCGGAGAGTACCAATATTGCGAGGAAAAATGCAATTGCTAACGAAGGCAACACCGCACGGGTAGGCCTGTTTGGCCACCCGATCAGAGATTGGTGATCGACGGGGATTGTCAAGTTCCCTCGTAGCATCGAATAAGCCTTTCAGTACCGGTCAATTTTAAAATGGTTATAGCCTAAAAAACCTTCGGATAGAGCGTGGTTGCTCTGCATGTGCTTCAAGGCGCCGGTGGGCCTAAAAGCCCGCCGGCGCCGCAACACAAAGCTCGAAACGCGGCGCCCGCACCCAACTCGTCGCCCTGCGTCTCAAGCAAAGAACCACCCCTAGCGATTCTTTATGCGTGACAGAGCGAGACAACCGAATACAAGCAGTAGTGAGCTAGGTTCCGGCACCGTTGTTGCTGTCGTAGCAGATAACGAAGAGGCCGAACCGTAATTGTCTACCCACAAGCTGTAGTGTGCGGCACTAATGGGTGTACCTAAGCCATCATCGTTTGGAAGCGGGCTGCCACTACCCAAGTTATCACGCCAGACGGTGTAGTCCGCGGCATTAACCAGACCATCTTCGTTGTAATCACCTAGCAAGTCGTTGGACGTGGTCAGGTATCCCAGATTGTTGATGGAGTAGATTCCGCCGTCGATCGCGGCGAGTTGTCCCGAAGTTAATCCGCTGGAGTCGGTTCCGAATCGAATGGTGTCTTCTTGGAAGCCTAGGATACTTACCGATCCCGAACCCCAGATAATTTCCGAACTGTCAGCAAATGCTAGCTCAGTTACGGCTGCATCGACGTCAAGCGTAAACCCTCCGTCAGTAATCTCGAGAAATCCCATGTTGCTTTGGTTGGCATCCGCATCGAACGTAAAGTTATGTGTGCTACCGATAACAACATCACCAAAGAACGTTTCAGCGCCATTGATTTCAATGCTGCTACCGTTGCCATTGACCTGAATTTTCTTCCCAGCATCTACCAGGCTGCCACCGACAATGTTCGAGACCGTGCTCGCATTAGCAAAGAATACTAAGCTCCCATCGTAGTCGGCCGTCGAGCCGAAGCTAGTATTTGTTG
>CAYGQU010000658.1:0-1541 GCA_964352045.1 uncultured Planctomycetaceae bacterium | reverse complement strand
TTCCTGAATAGCTCAACCAACCATCCTCGATCATCTCGATACTGCAACAATTCTTGAAATGTAACTCCTGAAATTTCTTCGTTGATATCGCTGTTGTTCATAAAACGTTCAATGATATCTTCAGGTGAATTCACTCCAAGACGCTCGCCGTGATAGCCCGAAGAAGAGAGCACGGATTCGGTCCATTCGGCATTCTCAGCATACCACCGAACCGTATCTTCTATCCCCTCGCCAAAAGTTACCGTAGGTTCCCACCCAAGCTCGTCTCGTAATTTGCTGTAGTCAATGGCATAACGAAAATCATGCCCAGGCCGATCCTTAACAAACTCGATTAAGTTCTCGCATGGTTTGTGTTCTAGTTCAGGATAGACACGATTAACGACCTCGCAAATCGTTTTAACAACATCTAGATTGCAGATTTCTGAATCGCCACCAATGTTGTAAGTCTCTCCAACACGCCCTTCCTCGAATACAAGCTTGAGCGCTCGACAGTGATCCTCGACATGTAGCCAATCTCGAATATTGTCACCCTTTCCGTACACAGGTATCGGTTCACCTTCAATTGCTTTTCGCACAACAAGAGGGATCAATTTTTCAGGAAACTGATTAGGACCGTAGTTATTCGAACAATTTGTCAGTAGCGTTGGCAAACCGTAGGTATGATGATAGGCACGAACAAAATGATCGCTTGAAGCTTTGGAAGCAGAGTAGGGAGAGTTAGGAGAATAAGGGGTTTCTTCTGTGAATGCCCCTTCGGCACCAAGCGAACCGTAAACTTCGTCAGTTGAAACATGCAAGAATCTAAAATTCTCTTTCGCTTCCCCTTCGAGTTTTTCCCAATGTGCTAAGCTTGCGTTCAGCAGCTCGAAAGTTCCAACGACATTGGTCCTAACAAACTCGCCGGGAGCACCGATCGAACGGTCAACATGCGACTCTGCTGCAAAATTAATAACCGCGCTGCAGTCGTAGTTTGTCAGCAAACGTTCAAGTAAGGTTCCATTAGTAATATCGCCTCGAACAAAAATATGTCGATCTTCGTCAATTACTGAACTAAGCGATTCTAAATGACCCGCATAAGTTAAGGCATCTAGCGTAACAATACGCCAATCGGTTTCAGCCAGAGCTTTACGCACAAAGCAACTTCCGATAAAGCCGGCACCACCGGTCACTAGAACTGTTTTAAAGGTCGCCATGATATTGCTTATCCTTGTTCCAAAAATAGCTGATGGATTGGGCAGTTAACTATCACCAAGCAAAGAGTGTGCCAGTAAAGACTAATCCTTCTCAACTAACTAGCTTTGTCACATATAATTCACAATGTAAAAACCTTTTATCGCAACAAGCTAAACAACACAGAAATACATGAGACTAAATAACGTAGAACCCGATCAAGAATCCAACTGAGAAGTCAGCAATACCCCAGCCGGTTGTAGGGTAAATTTCTGATTCTACCAAGGGGCTTTACCAACCGAGGTCGTCAGAGAGCATATTTGTGAACTCTTGTGGAAGAATTTCATACTCATCCATCATCATTTGCTAGT
>CAYGQU010000657.1:0-1542 GCA_964352045.1 uncultured Planctomycetaceae bacterium | reverse complement strand
CCCGCTTTAGGACTTGGTCTCGTGGCCTAGCTTGGTCCATGCTAGGTTATCCCGAGCTGCTCGAATGGCTAGAAACTTTGCCCGACGAAGCACTAGAACCATACGGCGGTCAAGAAGAAATTGCACAATGCTTTTTTAACGCGGCTAAGGCTACTTGTGATTTTTATATCGAACAGACGCCCCTTTGCGGAGTTCCTTACTGGGACACAGGGGCTCCTGGTTTAGCAAAGATGGGCGAATACCTTAATCGCGAGGCTGAGCCGTTTAATGAATACGAGCCGGTCGATAGCTCGGCTGCAGCAATTGGTTGTCAGGGCTTAATACGGCTTGCTAACCTATTGCATAAGCAGGGAAATACATCTGAGGCAAAAAAATACCGACAAGCTGGCTTAACGGTACTGCGTCGCTTGCTAACGGATCAATACCTTTCAACTGATGAGCACCATGAAGGGTTGCTATTGCATACGGTTTATCATCGCCCCAACGGATGGGATCATATCCCCGAGGGTCAAGCCATTCCATGCAACGAGTCTTGCATGTGGGGTGACTATCATCTTCGCGAAGTCGCGCTCTATGTTCAGCGACTAGCAAGGAACGAACCTTATTACACTTTTTTTGGCTCCCGAGAATCTTAGTATGATGCGATACAGCATAAATGAGGTGTTGTTTTAATGACAAACGATCAAAAACGCGTTGCTCTCATCACGGGTGGCAGCCGAGGGATTGGCTTAGGAATTGCCAAGGAGCTTGCTTCAGCAGGTTTCCGTACCGTAATCAATGGTCGCAAACCTGAGGTGGAGGTCGAATCGGCACTTGAAGAACTACGCACGCTTGGCGGCGAACCATTATATATCCAAGCAGACATCGCAGAGCTAGACGACCATACCAAATTGCTTGACAACATCAGAGCAAATACCGGTCGCCTTGATGTTCTTGTAAACAACGCTGGCGTGTCGGTTGCAACCCGGTGCGATCTCTTAGACGCCACTCCCGAAAGTTACGATCGGGTGATGCAAATTAATTTGCGTGGCCCTTATTTTCTAACGCAAAAAGTAGCACGCTGGCTGATTGAACAGCGTAATGCAGATGAATGCTTTCAAGCAGCGATTGTAAATATTTCTTCCGTTAGCGCTACGTTCGCTTCCTGTAATCGTGGAGAATACTGCCTCTCTAAAGCGGGCGTTGCTATGGCATCGCAGTTGTGGGCAACACGCCTTGGCGAATTCGGTATTCCAGTCTTTGAAGTTCGCCCAGGGGTTATCAGGACCGACATGACGGCTGGAGTTAAAGAGAAATACGATGAGCTTTTTGCTGAGGGATTGACCATTGAACAACGCTGGGGTGAAGCGAAAGATGTTGGCCGTATTGTTATGCTACTCGCTTCAGGTGAAATTTCATATGCTACTGGTGCCGTGATCCCCATTGATGGTGGTTTGTCGGTAAGTCGGCTTTAACGCTTGGCGGTAGGAGTCCAATTTGAAGACATCAGACGTAGAATACCTTCTCGGTAAGCATCGGATCGTGCCGGTTGTGATTCTCGAA
>CAYGQU010000656.1:0-1549 GCA_964352045.1 uncultured Planctomycetaceae bacterium | reverse complement strand
GATATGCCGAACGATCTAAACAAAGCCCTAATGAAGGGGGCGTTAGGATCCCCATAATGTTTAAGTGGCCTAACGCTATCCCCCCCGCTAAACGACCTGAGCTTTTCTCAAGTATCGACATCATGCCTACCATCTTGGCTGCTACCGGAACAAGACACCCCAAAGGAATGAGGGAGCCGTTACCTGGTCTAAATCTAATGCCAGCATTAACAAAAGGTGCTTCGATTGATCGAGATGCCATCTTTTGCGAAACGTTTAGTCATGACATTCCTGATCTTAATAATCCTAGTGAAGGCTTAATTTATCGTTCAGTGATAGAAGGGCAATGGAAATTGATTCTCACTTACGATGGCAAAACTCCTCGATACAAATATCCACCCCATGATTTTCGACCGCAATTATATGACCTATTCGATGATCCATTTGAAGAACATAATCTTGCACTCGACAGGCCAAAATTGGTAAAGCGATTAGCACAAAGAATCGCAGACTGGTGGCCAGCTGGCGATCGTAAAACATTGATTGAGTAAAGAACCAGCGATTCATCTTCTTGACCTGCCCCCTTCAACCGAGCCCAGATTCGGGGTGAAGGTACGTTACCTATTTTCCAGGGCAAACTATATTATATGTTATCAAACAGTTCCGCATATGAAGTCTATTCGGAATCGAAGTACAGGAAATAGAAGATCGAATCCTTACGCTTATGGGGGATACTCAGCCTAAGATAACCTGGAAAGGCTACGAGTTCCTCGACTCAATTCGCGATGAAACAATCTGGCAGCAAGTTAAATCGAGCATATCAGAGAATGTTGGTGCCACCTCTGTGGCAATAATGATCACGCTTGCCAAGGAGTACGCTAAACAGAAACTAGGGCTCAGTCAGTAAGGACAATCGATGGATGAATCAATTCGCGTTCATGTTGTGAAATACAAAGCCCGCAAAAGCTTGATGATGCGTTATTGCTGCCCGTTAACTGGTAGGCAGGTGTGCCGATCAACTCGAACAAGTTCGATAAAGGAAGCAGGCAAAATTGCAGCCAAGCGGGAATCGGACCTACAGGAAGGGCGCTACGATAGTTCGGGCCGCATGGGGTGGGATGAGTTTCAGGAGGATCACGAAACCAATGCTCAAGCTTCGGTCCGTCCCAAAACGGCCAGCGGCTACTCAACATGCTTCACAGCCTTTATGAAGCATTGCAGGCCGAAGCGTGTGGGCGATTTAACCTCGGCAAGGGTGACAGCCTACACAGCGGCATTGCGACAAGAGGGTCTATCTGAGGCAACTGTGGCGAGCCATCTTCGTTACCTTAAATCAATTGCACGTTGGGCAAACCGTCAGGGATTACTTAATAAGGTTCCCGCGTTCGATATGCCAAAGGGTGCCAAGGCTTCCAAAAAATGAAAGGGAGGCCAATCACGGGCGAGGAATTTGACCGGATGATTGATGCGGTTCCCGAGATTTTTGGAGAAGATGCAGCCGAGTCATGGCGGCATCTACTCAAGGGCCTTTGGTGGTCTGGTTTAAGGCTAAGCGAAGCAATGGACTTAC
>CAYGQU010000655.1:0-1552 GCA_964352045.1 uncultured Planctomycetaceae bacterium | reverse complement strand
GGTGAAAGTGACTTCCGTTTGGTAATTCTCTTTCCGCTCAAACTTTTCTTTATTGCTTAGTCCCGGAAATGGAACCGCCACGGCAGTACCGCGATCAAATTCTAAATCGTAAGGTGTTGTAAGCGAAGCGTAGAGGGCCGTAAATCGAGTTAGTACGCCACGGGGCGAGTCGGGCTGGACTTCAATTACCCCGATTTCAGTTTGCGAACGGACAAAGCCGATATCAAGCTGCGCTTGCTTGACGACTACCAAGGCGGCAACGATTGCCAAAATCGGAGCGGCAATCCACGCATACTCAACCCGACCCAAGGCGTGAAAGAAAAAGCCATTGATTGGCACCAAGAGAACTAAGTAAACCAACAAGCAAAAAGCAACAAATCCCGCGCCTGGTATCGAAACGCCAGCCGACTCACGGAGGGTTGATCGGACCGCTTCCGAAGCAACATGAAAATCGTTCCAAGCCCCTGCACCGCCACGAACCTTGGGTTCTTTCATGGTCAAATACGAAGATCCCTGCTCCGCTTTCTTAAAATCATTATCGGTTGCCACAAACGAGAGAGCTGCCTCGTCGGTATGGGTGTCGTGCATGAAGAGTCGTACCGAGCTGTTTTTCATTGGATCAATCAAAAGCGACGTGCCGTCGTCCCAAAGCGTGACAAACGAATCTCCGCCGTAAGCATCGCGTACAAATCGTCGGGGCAGACGCCGAAGCAAAGCGGCGTTATAAAGATTCTCAACCCCAGGTGCCCAGGCGAGCAGTTGGGGCTGAGCAAGCTGAAAACCCGAGACAACGATCCGACCACGTCCAACACGTCGCTCGGCCACAAGGCCATTGAGGCCTGGCAGGAAGCTTCCACCTGCCAGTGGTTTGAGCCCCACGCCGGTCCATTCTTCTTTTGGGGCCACTTCACGGGCGTTACGGCTGACATTCCAGGTGGCGTTCATCGTTGCTAGTTCTGACGCCTCGATTCGACGCGCACCGCTCGATTCGGCAGGCAATAGCGGGCCGAGAAAAGTTCCACGCAGTAGGTCGAGTGAATCGGGACCACTTACAATCAGCTGTCCCCCCCAATTAATCCAATCAACAATCGCATCTCGCTGTTCGGGACGGAGCAACGTGGGATCGACTTCGTCCCATAAAAGGTAGGCAATCGATGTCCACGCGATAGGGTTGTCGGGAAGTGGCACACCAATTTCGGTTGGCACCGCCGGTATAGCAACAACGCGATAGTTTTTTGCAATCGGCAACGAGTTCGTATCCTTAGTAGCCGAGGAACTGTCGAGATTTGCAGGCAAGACTTGTGTGACCGCATGGAGCGATTCCAAGAACGCATAACGGGTTGGCTCTTTGGCGAGTACCACGAAGTGATACTGATGATCCAAGAGCTGACGAATAGATTGCTGGGGGATTGCCGCCTTGATGGCCCCCCCTTTTCTTTCGTAAACTTTGGCTTCGAGTCGTTTTGGTGCATAACTGGGAGGACAATATACGAGCGACTCGGCTTGCTTGGTTGATTGCTGGGCAATGACTATCGGTCGGCTGGTCGTAAGC
>CAYGQU010000654.1:0-1555 GCA_964352045.1 uncultured Planctomycetaceae bacterium | reverse complement strand
AAGTGCAACTTGTTAACGCGGTAGCCCCGTTCATTTTGAATGCAAGACTAAAACCATTGATGACCCGTACTGCAACCCGAGACAAGCACATCGTCAACGTCTCGGCGATGGAAGGCATCTTCTATCGGGCGTACAAAACCGACAAGCACCCGCACACGAACATGGCAAAAGCGGCGCTCAACATGATGACCCGCACTTCGGCCCAAGACTACATCCGCGACGGCATCCACATGAACAGCGTCGACACGGGTTGGATCACCGACGAAGATCCGGCCCACATCACCGAGCGCAAACAAGCAGAGCTTGATTTTCATCCCCCGCTCGATATCGTCGACGCCGCGGCAAGGATTTGCGACCCAATCTTCACGGGCTTAAACAGCGGCGAGCATGCTTGGGGGAAGTTCTTTAAGGATTACCTGGTGGCGAACTGGTAGGGTTCGCTGTGCGGACTGCAAGTCAGATTTTAAAATTGATCTTGGCAATCCAAATACAGGTCAATCTTTCACCAGGGTCCACAGAGAAGCGCCAATTCGTGGCATGGATATGAGAAATAAAATTATCACTAGATCCTCAGACTTGATAGTCTATGATTTATATTCGGTTTACTGAAGACTTTTTAGGTCAGAAAAAAAATTAGTCTTTAAGTAATACAAAACCGTTAGTTATGATTCGTTAACAATTTTTTGTATTTATTTCACGTAAAGAAATATGCTAACCAAAAAATCTATTGGACTGTTGTTATCCATTCTCTTTTTCGCCGTGATTCCTAGTAGCAAGTATCAGCAGCCGTAATCAACGAAATCAGGATATCTAGTTCAGGTGGCTATGGCGATTACTTTGAATTGGCTGGGGTGCCTGGAGAGTCACTTGATGGTTTGACCCTGCTTGCTGTTAGCGCCGAGTATGAACCAGGAACGGTTGATTTTGCTATTCCATTATCTGGGTTATCGATTCCTTCGGATGGCTATTTCCTTGCTTCTGAAATAAGCTATATCACAAGACTTTACAATTTTCTTTACCCTAATGAGCCAAGTTCCGTTGATATAGAAACGGGTGTACGTTTTTGGGGTTCTCCAAATACCTTCTTGCTTGTTTCAGATTTTACCGGTACCGAAGGATTTGATTACGACATTGAGAACGATGGAATTTTCGATTCGACACCATGGACTTATGTTGTTGACGCAGTCTCATTTTCAGATGGCAACAATGGGGTACCAGTTGATATAGAGCGAACTAAATTTTATGGAGGGCAAGTTGTTTCAGGTAGGGGAGTACCTGGATTTCAACCAGCTCATATCGAAAGGGTGCCCAACCTAACCGGGGATTTTGTAACGGCTCGCTTCGGAGACCCATATACAGAAATTAGATATGACACACCTGGTTTTGCTAACATTATAGTCCCCGAACCAACAACATTTTTGCTTACTATTTTTGGGATCTTACCACTTTTAAAGAGACGATAATGTTCAGGGGAATCTCACCTATATGTACACCTAGTTCCGTAGCGACTGTGTTATCGATCAACGAGTTTGCATCCATTTTGTTTGATTTTTGA
>CAYGQU010000653.1:0-1556 GCA_964352045.1 uncultured Planctomycetaceae bacterium | reverse complement strand
CTCGTGTTTCTCAAGCCAGGCAGGCTCAAGCCAGTAGGGCGCAAACTAGTCGGGCGAATACTGACCGCTCAGCCAACCAACCAAACCAGCGCCAATCAACAATTCAGCAATCCGAAACAAGGCGAAAGCGTCCTCCCGTTGATAGTCAATTAGCCGAAAATGCCTCTCATCTGGGTGAGCAGATTGGCCAAAGCGACGAACGGCTCGAAGCGAGACTACACGAAAAGTTCGACCATCGCCTTGGCAAACTGAGTCATCGCGAAGCAACCCCTACGGAAATGGCGGAACTGAAGACACAGAGCCAAGCTGCACGGATTCTGGAGTTGCTTTCGTCACCCAGTGGCGTACGAGACGCAATCGTGCTTAACGAAATATTGAAACCCCCGGTCGATCTTTGGGATTGACTCCCTGTGATCCGTACAGAGCAGGGCGTTTCATAGATCCGATAAGAAGAGGAAATCAAGTTGCCACTCTACGAATACCAATGCCGAGATTGTGAGCATGAAGTCGAGCTACTCGTCCGCTCGGCGAGCGAGCAGCTCGAATGTCCCGACTGTGGCGGGAAGCGGCTTATGAAGCTGCTGAGCGTCCCCTCAGCCCCCTGCAGCTCGACGGCGGGTGCGAAACCTATTAGTGGTGGTCCTCCAGCAGGTGGCTGCGGCTCGGGCTGTGGCTGTTTTCCAGGCGGTTGAGGCCAATTTATAAGTGGATGAGGCTGATCCAGTGGATTTAGGCTTGCGTTTAGAAGCCAACTTGACCAAAAGCGGACCAATTAGCGTTCCCATATATTGCCGATTACTGGTCAGCAGATTACGTCTTGGGACCCCTAAGCCTCGGTTTTTCACGTTTCCAGACCACATTGTCCCTGGCATTTCAGCCCCTGGGCGTCCGTCTGTTCCGATTAGTCGAGCTAGACGGGCGAAGCAGCAAGAAGCTTTCGTTTTACGCAAACTGCGTAAATTGACATAGTTTTTAGCTCCTGACTATACTTGAGGGACATGACCATCCGTTTGTCGACAGCCACTCACTGGTTGTCGGCTGGTCACCGGAACACCAACCTCCCGGGAACAGGCTCAATTGGTTCAGTCGTGAAACCATTTGAAGCAGGTTCTCAGCATTACTGCTTTTCGTTATGCGAAGCAGTCCAGGAAACCATCATCGATGAATTTTCTAGGTAAATCATTCGTAGTTGCTCTCACTTGCATGAGTCTGGTCTTCATGGCGTTGGCCATGACGGTTTACTCGACCCATCGTGACTGGAAGACACAGTTTGAAACTTCGCAAAAGAAATTACGCGAAGCTCAGGCAGAACTTCAGGCAGCTCAAAGCAATTACAACCGTGACAAAACCTTGCTCGTAGCCGAAAAAGAATCGGCCTTGCAGCAGGTGCTCAAGCTAGAAGCCGAGCGTGTCCGACTAGCTCGTGAAAACGCGTCAGCCCAATCGCAGCTAGACGAACTTCGCAACCGCGAACGTGTTGCCATGTCGGCAGTCGATTTCACGCAAAAGAACAACGACCGGCTCACCGAAGAGGTGCTCGGCTTGCGAGACGAAAT
>CAYGQU010000652.1:0-1557 GCA_964352045.1 uncultured Planctomycetaceae bacterium | reverse complement strand
ACATGCAAGTTGCTGGGCATTTCTCGCGGTTTTCTTTTGGCTTCGCACCCATCGCATAAAGCATGTGAATGCGCCAACTCGCCTCGCCATCCACTTCGTTCGAAATGTGTTTTCGGCCCGGATCAATCTCGTGGTACCGAGGCAAATCATCTCGGTGTGCCAACAACGGCATCAACTCTTTGCGAATTGCATCGGCATTGTGTTCAAACTGATGCAGGGCAGGGCAGACCGTATCGATGTCGTAAACGACAGGCCGCTCTTGGTCGCCAACTCCGGTGCAGTACCAGTGATTAATCTTTTCTTGTAGTGACATCTTTTTGGCTTGGGTGGCGACGCCTGCTTGAAGAGCCGTGTGTCGTTCGATTCCCCGCGCTGGTTGCCTTGTAGTATGTAAGTGTGCTGACATGTCAATCTCGGCCTGGACTGCCGCGACTGCAAAGCCCCTTTCGGGGGGCCAGCCTCAACCTCGAGGTGCAGCGCGATGGTTCTACTGGGAATTATGCAAAAACGAGATCGCATCCGCTTCGATTCTCGATGGTGCCATACAGCAAGACTACTTCTCAATTCAACTCAGCATGTTCAGTGCGAGGCTGAACAATGCCCAAGGGTCGATCGCTTGAGGGGCAGCTTAGGTATTTCCTCGGCCAACTCTTCAACACTCCTCTAATTATAATTCGTCTTCAAGCAAATGCCGAATAACTCGGTCGATACGCTTAATTGCTAAATCTTCCCTGGCAGGAAACAGACTTTTTGGTCGAAATTTAGTCCCCAAACCGAATAACAGGCTACCACCACAGGGGGGTGCTCAACGAGGCGTTCTCCCTTAGAATGTCGAGCCACAGCGATTTACGGTGATCTTGGGTGATTGTTCTAGCGTGATAAGGCTACCGGATGAAGCGGTTGCGGTCCTCATGACCGATAATCACTTAGGCAACTACCGAGGCTTTCCTATGCCCATGGTTATCCCACCTATGAAAATTCGCTGACACGTTCCGATGAAAGATAAGCTGCCGAAGAGATGGCAGATCGTTTCCCTTACCCCACCTGAAACCAACTTCAACCCAATAGCCATAGGTCCCGCCATGAGCACGATCGTCGATATCCATGCCCGCCAAATCCTCGATAGTCGAGGTAACCCCACCGTTGAGGTCGATGTCACGCTCGCCGATGGCTCGACCGGCACCGCGGCCGTCCCCTCGGGCGCGAGCACCGGAGCCCACGAAGCGCTCGAAATGCGTGACGGAGACAAAAACGTCTTCCTAGGCAAAGGAGTCCTCAAGGCGGTTGAAAACGTCAATGAAAATATTGCCGACGAACTCATCGGCATGGATGGCCTCGACCAAATCGGCGTCGATCAGCGAATGCTCGATCTCGATGGAACGCCCAACAAGGCAAAGCTCGGTGCCAACGCCATCCTGGGGGTTTCACTCGCCACGGCACACGCGGCTGCCAAGTACTGCGACTTACCCTTGTTCCGCTACCTTGGTGGCTCGAACGCTCGCTTGCTACCAGCCCCGATGATGAACATCCTCAACGGTGGCGAGCACGCTGACAACT
>CAYGQU010000651.1:0-1561 GCA_964352045.1 uncultured Planctomycetaceae bacterium | reverse complement strand
TCGGATTGGACAATGGTTTGTGGGACCACCAAATTTTGGCCACCGCGAGTCGAGCGATTGTTAGCTGCGTTAACCGATGCAAGAGCACCGTGTGCTGGTGCTAATAGCGGGCCATTCGGCATGGGGGCTCTTGCTAATTCCCCATTCATAGCAGCCGATTTGCTTGGAAAAGCAGGGGAATTCGAGACGGCAACATCAGAGAACTTAGCGTCGGTAACCAATCCAACTCGTGGGCTAGATGAACTGCCTAGATTGCCAATTCGGCTGATGGTCAAAATGAATAGGACAAGTGTTAGCAGCACCGGGCACCCAACGGCTAGGAGCCGAAGTATCGTTTTTCTTTTTTGGGCGGCTTGCATGTCTTGCTGCTTCCTTGCAACGCTTGGTGGGCATTCGATCTTGGGATCATTGCCCACGGATTTCCCTCTCGTTGACGAAACCAACGGTTCGTCATAGATCAACTCGACATGTCGCAGGGGGACTAACCAGCAAAATCGAACCATGCCAAGTGGCCTCATTCGGGTCGGGTCGGCATAATCGTTACAAACAGACCTGCTGTGGGTAGCCAAAAGATAAGGCGATAGCACTGAAAGCATATCCACTCGTTTGATTGATACAATCGAGGAAAGATGGATCTACTTATTTGCCTCTGACAAAGCGTGTGTGCCCCATGCGAATGCAGCCGACATTTCGGATTCATATTACCAATACTTTTGAAGAAACGCTTAGTCAACTTCGGGCCGCGATGTCTTGTCCCGATTTAGGAAAAGACGCCGACATGGCTGGCTCGTGCCTCGACTTCCGAGTCCCCTCATCAGAACGTCGTCTTTGGTCTCCCCATCTTTCAGTCCAGCTGAGTCCAACCGACGAAAGCCTTTACAAGGGCCAAGACAATGGAAGAGTCGAGCTTTTCGGTCGCTTCTCCCCTCGGCCCGAGATTTGGACCTTTGTGATGGTTGTCTACTTCGCAGCTACCTTCTTAGCATTCTGCGGCGCTATCTATGGCTGCGCTCAGATGATGCTCGGAAGTCTGCCTTGGGCATTCTTCGCCATCCCAGTCGGAGTCGTAACGATTCTTGGTCTTCACCTACTGAGTGTCGTCGGCCAAAGCTTTAGTGCCGACCAAATGATTCAACTCCGTGAACGCCTTGATCGTGTAATGGAAGAGGCGTTTGAAACGAAGTTACGTTAGAAGAGCCGTTTCTGCTTATCAGGCTCCAGCGGCTTGGCATTGAATCCTGCTTCAATCAAGTGATCAACAAACTCACGAGGTCCATGCGTGCAGAGAATCAACTCGGGATTCACTAGCTGGGCAAACTCTAGCAGCTCGGCATAGTCGGCATGGTCGGAAAGGGGCAAGGCATGATCGACATCGAGCCGATACGGGGCATTCGGCGCTGCAGCCCAGCCGGTAAGGGCGATCGACATCGTCTGGCCTAAGCCAGGAAGCCGATACTGCTTCATCTGTTGAGGCAACGTTACGACAGCATGCCCCGCCAAAGGACGCTCTTCGTACTTGGCGACATCGGCATTGCCGGCCGAGAGCGTCATGCTACATTTC
>CAYGQU010000650.1:0-1564 GCA_964352045.1 uncultured Planctomycetaceae bacterium | reverse complement strand
GCCTGCAAACCATCAAAGAGATTAAGCGTTTATTGGCAGATGGCGCTATCTCACAACGCCAAATCGCTAAAAAATTAGGGGTTGCCAGAGGGACCGTCAATGCGATTGCCAGTGGTAAACGAGGGGTTTACGGTCGCGAATCAAAGAGGAGGTCGGAGCGTGCTGACGCCACTCCCGATTGGCCGTGTGAAATGCCTCAGGGGCGGTGTCCGGTTTGTGGCTTTACTGGCTACCTACCTTGTGTTGCCTGCGAGGCACGAGCTTACCAGCGACGGCAGCATTCCGATTGTCGAAGAGCTGCGTAATCTTAAGCGAAGATAGGTTTAAGAAGTTTTTGCCAGCGATAGGCCTAGTAGGATTTACCGGCATGACTGATTTGATTGGCAAGCTTTCGTGGCAAAACTGATTTACTTCCATCGGTTTTGTTCGCTTACGGCTTACCTATCCGGCATACTTCGTCGGCTTTGCCACTTGGCCACATTTCCAGGGCTCCGTTCAACCAATGCGTAGGACGGGGCCCTTGGTGTTTTTATGGCTAAGAGGTGAAGAGAACCTGCCAAGAACCTTATTTCAGGCAATCGACAGTTTTACTTGGCCCCGGTAAACTGCTAGGTAGTGTTATCGGCGTTAGAAACCGTGATCACACCGAGTTGTTTTTTTTGGGTACATCAAGGGTTTCGTGACGGTGACCCTTTTTTGAAAGCGACCCTGACAGATTTTTGAAAGCGACCCTGACAGAGAGAAAATTAGAAGCTGTCTGGCTATGAAGCCGATTAGCTCCCCTAGGCTAATAGCTCGCAAGTCTAATAGCTTCCTATAAACTTAATCGAGGATGTTCGTATGGTTGAGTCGAAGAGTGCCGTGGTTGATGGAATCGAAACGGAAAAATCTGCCACGCTAAGCATAGGAGGCGAGCAGATCGAACTCCCCACGTTCCGCGGTACGGAAGACGAAGTCGGCATCGACATCTCGAAGCTGCGAGCCCAGACGGGCGCGATCACAGTCGATGAAGGATTCGTCAACACTGGATCAGCAACCAGTGCGATTACCTTTTTGGATGGCGAAAAGGGAATACTTCGCTATCGTGGTTATCCGATCGAAACGCTCGCCGCAAACTGTGACTTTGTGGAAGTTGCCTATTTGCTTCTCAAAGGAGAGTTGCCCAACGCCGAGCAAATCAACGAGTTTCGTACCGACCTTCGTCAGCACACGATGCTCCACGAAGATATGCGGTCGTTCTACGATGGCTTCCAATACGACGCCCATCCAATGGCGATTCTTAGCTCGGTGGTTCATGCTCTCTCGACCTTCTACGCTGATTCGCTTGACGTAAAAGAACCGGCAGACGTTGAACGTTGTACGATGCGTTTGCTTGCCAAGGTGCCAACGATTGCTGCCTACGCACACAAAAAGTCGATTGGCCAACCTTTTGTTTATCCTGACAACAAACTCGACTACTGCGAAAACTTTTTGCGGATGATGTTCTCGGTGCCGGCCGCCGATTATGAGATCAATCCCGTTCATGCCGAAGCACTGAATCTGTTGCTAATCGTGCATGCAGACC
>CAYGQU010000649.1:0-1566 GCA_964352045.1 uncultured Planctomycetaceae bacterium | reverse complement strand
CTAAGGTCGGGTTCAATGTATTAAGCGTGTTCTGGTATGGTCATTAAGAACTTACCAAAGCCAAACCACCCCGCATCGGCAAGAACTTTCTCGTAAACCTTGAGTTGAAGCAGCCGGTGGTTTGTTCCCGTGTAGGTGTATTCTTCACCATTGATTTCGATAGGAAATCCTTTGGTATCTTCAGCAGTTGCTTCTAGCAATTCGATGGTGTTACCAATGCCGAAAAATAGCATTCCAGTACAAAACAAACTAAGAATCGCCATAGGCAATCGCAAAGTTGGCTTTCGTAAAAAGATAATACAAGCAAGCGTAATAAGGACACCTAAGATAGGACCTCGTGACATCGTAAAGAAAGGCCCGAGTGCGCCTACCAAAGGTGCAATCTTCCACCAATTTTGACCAAGACGCTCGGTAGCTAATCGTCTTGCTTCTAAGGCCCAGGGGAAGAGAAGCATCAAAGCCATTCCAAAAAAAATCGGATGTTTCATCGGTCCTTCGGCGCGACGAAGATCCCATCGAAAACCATGCGTGCTGGCCAATGAGCCAGAGTGTCCAAGAATCGAGTGAATTGGATTCGTTTTCGTTACGCATTCAATTCCAGCTAGCGTTACAAGAGCTAACAGCGAACCCAGCAGATAGGGAACCAGCTCTCGAATGTCTTCATTTGAAAGTATTAATAGCCTTGCAAACAGATAAGGGCCTACCCACTTCAGCATCACCTCGGGGACCGAAGTGGGGGAAAAGTTTTTGGATAGATAAAGTGATGTTAACTCAGACAAAAGTAAGAGAGTAACAAGCAGATCAGCCCAATTAAATGAGATTCGTGTTGATACCCCATATTTTAATAGGTAGGCAAAAATCAAAAAACCAAGAGCAACCGCTCTTATGTCGATATGGGCAGCTCCTAATTCAAAGTAGGTCCAAGTAGGACCAAGCAAAGCAATCGGCAAACAAAATCGCATCGCCATTTGTAGTCCGCCCGTGAGGGAGACAATCAATAGCAGAACAACGACGGCAAAAGCGATTGCGAGAAACATTGAATGGCAATAGGGCCCAAGTTTCGGTAGGACAAATTTCGGTGGGAGATGTCTAGGCGATCAACCGACTAAGTCCTAGAGCAAAACGTATGCCTAAATGCCCCTATCTTACAAACTACTGTTCCTATTCAGCAGATCACTCAATTCAGAAGACCAACCATGCAGGGTATTACTAGAGCAAGATAATTAGCTCCGTTGAAAGATTGTTGAAATGCTTATAAAAATCACTAAACAAGAATAGAAAGGGTATTTTCCTTGCTCGATAAGTAATTTCTATCAAAGTGATAACCAAACCAGTTAGATTATCGAAATGATTTTACTAGGGGAGAAATAGAGCTTACAGCTTCGACTCGGCCCGGGCCTCATTCCATCTGGTGATACCACGACTTTCGCTTGACGTCGGCTGAGTTTTTTGAACATGTTTGCTGAACTGCAAGGCAGGACGCTCGATAAGCCACCAAAATAAAGTGGCAAAACCTATCCTAGCTGAAATCGCAAATAACAGTATAAGCAGATCGCTAACTACCGA
>CAYGQU010000648.1:363-1566 GCA_964352045.1 uncultured Planctomycetaceae bacterium | reverse complement strand
AAAGAAAGGCTCTGCCATTTTGTCGCCCGCGGACAAATGAATATCGACGGACTGGGCGAAAAAGTAATTGAGCAACTACTCGAAGCAAAATTGGTCAACAGTTATGGCGATCTGTATCGGCTAAAAAATCATCGCAAGGAGTTACTTTCCCTCGAACGGATGGGTGAAAAGAAAGCCTCAAAACTAATCGACTCGATCGAAGCTTCCAAATCCCGAGGATTGTCAAGCGTTTTGGCTTCTTTAACGATTCGCCATGTTGGTTCTTCTGCCGCGACGATACTGGCCAATCATTTTCGCTCGGCCGATACCATTGCCAGCGCAACGGAACCAGAACTCGAATCGTTCCAAGTCAATGGTAAGGAGTCAGGCATTGGAGTAGAAATCGCCCGATCCGTCTACAATTTTTTTCATAGTGAACGAGGCGAGGCCATTATCGCCGATTTACGTAGCGAAGGGGTCGTGATGACCGAAGAAGCCTCGACAGCGGATCGTAACGCAACCAATGGCCCTTTCGTTGGAAAGACGATTGTCGTAACGGGCACCTTATCAGGTTATAGCCGAATCGAAGCGCAGAAGCTCATTGCCGAACGGGGGGGCAAAGCAACCAGCAGTGTCTCGGCATCGACTGACTTCTTACTCGCAGGAGAAAAAGCGGGCAGCAAACTCGCCAAGGCAGAAAAACTTGGCATTCCCATTCTGGATGAAGCAACGTTTGTTAAAATGCTTAGCTCGGCTGAATAACAGTCAAAAAAGACACTCCTTACGTTTATCTATGGAAAGCTAGTTCGTTATGGCCGCCGAATTCTCAAGCGTCGCGTGGAATGAGTCATTGGAACACGATGCTCGTCAATTGATCCAGCTCGCTTTGGAAGAAGACCTTGGTAAGAACGATGCAAACGAAGCAGACATTCTATGTGGCGACATTACATCGGAACTAATTGTTGACGCTCAGCGAGAGGGAAGGGCGGCTGTTGTTTCCCGACAGTCGGGTATCGCCGCGGGCTTAGGCGTCGCAGACCTAGTTATCAAAGCATCAGGAGCCAACCTCCGCTGGAAGGCTACGCTTGCTGATGGAGCCCTCCTCGACCCAGGTTCCGAGTTAGGCATACTCAGTGGAAATGCAAGACAATTACTGACATGCGAACGAGTGATTCTGAATTTATTGGGAAGACTTTGCGGTATCGCAACCTTAACAAGCCAGTA
>CAYGQU010000648.1:0-353 GCA_964352045.1 uncultured Planctomycetaceae bacterium | reverse complement strand
TACGTTACTGCTGTCATAGGAACCAAAGCACAGCTTTACGATACCCGCAAGACAACCCCCGGCTGGCGGCTGCTTGAGAAATATGCCGTTCAGTGTGGAGGGGGGCATAATCATCGTACAGGACTCGATGATGCCATCCTCATCAAAGACAACCATCTCTGCTTGGCAACCGAGTCAGGACTCACGCCCGCCGACGCCGTGCGGATGGCCCACAAACAATATGGAGCCGACTCCAACAATCGGCGTATTATCGAAATCGAAGTCGATACGCTCAAGCAACTCGAGCTCGTGCTACCCGAAAAACCCGACATTGTCTTGCTTGACAATATGAGTTGCGAGCAGCTTATCGAAGC
>CAYGQU010000647.1:0-1569 GCA_964352045.1 uncultured Planctomycetaceae bacterium | reverse complement strand
GCGGTTCACGGAAGATGCCTTCCCCTTCCAACGCGACGGAGACTTCTTTGAAGCCCCCCAGTTCGGTTGGGCTGGCGTCCATCACCTCGAACTTCCACTTCTTCACTTCGCAATGTTTCTTGTACATTTCGTAAAGATCGCGGGCAAAGAGAGCTGCTTCGTCGCCACCGGTACCGGCACGGACTTCCAGAATGCAGCGAGTGCGGTTGGCATCGTCGCCACCGAGGGTCATGCCAAGCAGCTCGTTCCAAATCTCTTCTCGCTGTTCGATGAGATCGGGCAGTTCCGATTCGGCCAACTCGCGCATTTCAGCATCATCGCTCTCGGCAATTTCGCGAGTCTCGGTAATCGTCTCGTTCAATTCGTGGAACGAACGATACTTCATCGCTAATTTTGCGAGCGAGCCATGTTCGCGTGCCGTGTTCGTCAGACGCGTCGAATCGGCAAGCACGTCAGGATCAACCAGATCACGTTCGAGTTGCTCGAATCGCGCGAGCTTGTTATCGAGCAGTTCGCGCATCGCTAAACTCGGCAAAAACTAGAGGAAGAAAACAAAAGTAAACACGGCAGCAGGTTTGTGTGGAAGACACGATTTTGCTGACCAGCTACTTCTTTTTCTTGAGACTTGCGTAGCCTGCGCCGGAGAACTTCTTCTTGAACTTATCGATGCGGCCTGCCGTATCGAGGAACTTGCTCTTACCGGTGAAGAACGGATGGCAAGAGCTACAGGTATCGACCTTCAGTTCAGGGCGGGTGCTTCGGGTTTCAAACGAATTGCCACAACCACAGGTAACTTTCGTTTCGTGGTATTCAGGGTGAATTCCTTTTTGCATCGCAACGTCTCCCGCCAATGATGGCCTGCTTAGGCTAACAGTTGTGCGAACTGCCAACCAATGTGTCTTCTTTATTCCTCCGGCAAAGGATCCACGATGCTGACCGTGGTACCGCAGGATTTGCTCGCTCTGCCTAGGTATGTGCCTAAGGCGGAAAGCGAGCGGTAGCCCCGTAGGGTACGCCACGGCGGTCATCGGATCAAGCCCCCGCGGGGCTTTAAACTAATCAAAAAATGAGAGAAAAGACCTAGAAATGCTGCTTAGACGATCCAGATACCACACATTTGCGTCACAAAACAAGAACGCATGTTAAATAGCCAATTCAGTAACTTTGCCACAACAATGGTTTCGATTCAGTAACCGCGATTCAGCTTTGTGCCCTTCCATACTAGCGCCTATATTGAGGCTCATGCTATCAATTCACTTTCAGCTGAAATAATTCCATCAGGTACCTGAGTCGTATGTCTGGATTTAACATTACTTTCTTATTGCTTCGACTAACGTTCACGGCAATGCTTCTTTCTTGCTGCATAACAAGTAGTGGTCAAAAAGTAATCACATTAGGGACCCATGGTGCCTACTCGACCGTGAACGATGAGTGGGAGCGAAAGGCTCTCACAAACGATCTTGGCAAAGATCAATTTCAGCTGGCAAAAGGTACTCGTAGGTACTATTTAATTGACATAGAAACAATTGGCATGCTTGAAGGCAAAGCCGATTTTGAACGAGCGAAAAA
>CAYGQU010000646.1:726-1571 GCA_964352045.1 uncultured Planctomycetaceae bacterium | reverse complement strand
GTAGTTAGTGGCTTTACCATCCGTTTGGTTAGCAGGCATGTCGCCTGTATTGCCTGTTTCCGAATCGCCATCGAAACTGGGGCATAGTAAGTTAGCTAATTCCACTTCCCAGAAGGCATCGGTATTGGCCGTTCCATCGAGTGTGTTAAGGGGATTAAAAGGATCCGCCTTAAAACGATTGGTCTCTTTTGTGATGCGATCGTACAGGGTGTTTTCTTCCATGTAGGGAAGTAACTTCACAAGCCAGCTGTAGCCATCGACCGAGGCCGCAGCGGCACTGATATTCGTTCCTTCACCTGTTTGGGCGCCAGTGTAAACCTGAGCGAAATTACCATCCGGTGTAATTGGTCGGGTCGAGGCGAGGGGGAAGCTATTGTTGGTATCGTGGTGGTTGTGCAATGCAAGAGCAAGCTGTTTCACTTGGTTCAAACATTGATTACGGCGTGCCGCTTCACGGGCAGCCTGAACGGCCGGCAAAAGCAGCGCGACCAAAATGCCGATGATCGCAATTACGACCAGCAGCTCCACGAGGGTAAAACCTCGTGTTGAACGCATAGGCGTCTTCATGGGAAATCTCCTAAGGAAAAACAAAAACAATAAAAATAAATACGTGGTGCTCGATCGAACACCATTGCCTCTCTCCGTGAGAATATCAATCTTATTGGCCTCCATCGGTAGGAAGCCAATGTCATGTGCAGCTCATCGCTTGTTTTCCCCGTTACTCATTTTTAATTTTGAGTCGTAGAGTGACCACCTGCTGAAAAAACGTTGGCTGCCGGTGCAAAACGTACGATCGTTATTGACCCGCTGGCGGCTAGACGAATGCCCGCTTGGTGCGATTAGGA
>CAYGQU010000646.1:0-716 GCA_964352045.1 uncultured Planctomycetaceae bacterium | reverse complement strand
AAAAAGTATCTTTGCCTCAACGTAGAGAATCTGCTCTGTAACTGCTTAATTCTGTCGAATAGTCGGTGTAAAGTCAATGTTCTGGCGAACTTATGCGGCTTTAAGAAGACGAAAAAGCCAAAAAACGAGATTTTCGTTAGAGATCAACCCCTTCGTCGCATTTTGGGCTCTGGCTGGCATCGAATTTTAGGTGCTTCCTGGAAACGCATAGACACCTCCTCACGCTCTGCATTTCATGGGATGATGGGTTTTCAGTCGAGCAGATAGACCAAACTGAAGCTCGATTATGGTCCGATGCAGATGATCAACTCCTATACCAAGGCATGCCGTTACAGACCCGATGGCAATATTACTTGAAGCAAACTCGCCGACCATTCGCCGAAATTATTTAGTCAAATGCTATGTCGAGAAGCTACAAAAAATCAACCTTGAGTCAGCTAGCAAACAGATGGAAAGGCCACTTGGGCCAACGCTCTGGATTGCCGGCAGTTCGTTTGCTGCGAATGCGATTCGTGAGCAATTACCAGAGCAATCGGGAATCTCTCTTTTGCATCCTGGCGTGAGGACTCTTAGGCAAGCTGCCGAGACGCTAGCTTCGATGTCCGACGAATCGTGGCATCCCCTTTCCAAAGTACAGCAACGCTGGCTTGTCGGGCGAATTGCCGAAGAGGGAAAGCACAGTGGTTCGCTTGGCCCGTTGCAGGAGCTTGCGGCAT
>CAYGQU010000645.1:0-1572 GCA_964352045.1 uncultured Planctomycetaceae bacterium | reverse complement strand
GTCTTGCAACGATTGGTCCGATTGCAAAGACGGGCGTTGATCGGATCAGCGTCGGGGCATTAACCCACTCTGCGATTGGGCTCGATGTAGGACTCGATTGGCGGGCCTAAATGGCCTAGCTAGTATTTTCCGAAATGGGGGAACTTTAATCAGCCATAGTAGCCCTAAATTCTGTTTTTTAGGCTGTAAGCCAAGACGAAGATTTGCCTTGCCGTGAGTGCGCCCTAATGTTTCGTGTTCGGTCACCCTGGGGAGGGATCCGGGCACGACGCGGCGGGTACTAGCCGGGAGCTAGGAGGGGACCCCGCCGCGTCACTTTTTTGATTTATCTCAAATTAAGCCTCAATTTACCCGCGAAAAACAGACGCAAACCACTCTATCGGGGGGGTGTATGTATCGACTTGCTTTTACCCTTATTTGTGTCGATTCCCTAAAAGGCAAGGTCGCCACAAGCAGATTATCTAGTTTCAGCAGAAAAGTCGTTGACAAGCAGGAAACACCGGCTAATCTGTAATATATCAATCAATCTGTCCGCAGGGTCTACGAAAGATTACTGCTGGGCGTGATAAATACCCTGTTATTGTAGTAATCCAAAACGAGGAGTCGTCTCATGAGTGTCAACCCGGCAGCGACGGTGCAAACCGTTGTGCAGCCTGTTGGACATTCATGAGAAAGGGCCATACTCCTCTCTCTTGCCGACGACATAGCCGTCATTTCTATCTTTGCTCCGTAGCCTGTTGAATGGCTTTAATTTGAGCTCTGTTCCAGATAGAACCTTTCAATCTTCCCTGATTGGAATGACACGACACATTATGTCCCTTCGATTCCAGCCGACTGCCAACTAATCGCACTCGTGTTAGACACGTCGATACCGGGCTGATATTCCTTTGCACTTTGCGAGTAGGGAAAATTTTTCAACTCGGCACAGGATAAGTCCGTTCCATCCGACGCTAATCTCATTTCGCTTGTCGGCGTTTTCTTTGCGATGCTCGTACCTAGCAAAGCTCAAGACGAGCTTTCTATGCATCGGGCACAACTGACCGAGACCTCGGCTGTCTCAAAGGTCTTTGCCCTGCCAGTTTCTCTCTAAAGAGTTTCTCGCAGTCAGCAATTACCAGTCAGTCACTCATTTTTCGGATTCATTCATTTATTTGCCTCGATGAGCAGAAGCTTCACTGGCCAATTAATTTTTTGCCACTAGTTCTGCTAATAGGCTTTATTACAGGTACTAACATGACATACTCAAATCAGTCTTTCGGATTGACCAAATCACTTTTTAGAAATATTTCCCTGATTGCTCTCGTTGCGAGCCTTGCGTTTGGCACTTTCCAACGACTAGAAGCTGCTACGGTAAATTTCAGTAGTATTGAAATCAATCTATCGGATCCCGACGACAAAATGGGCATGATGAACGCCCTATGGACCGGTTGGATGACCGAAGTTTACGAATACAACATGCCATTCATCGAACTGGCTAATGAAGAAACCGACACGCTCAACATCAAAGAATTTCGTTTCTCGATAGGAGATACGAACTACGGTTTCTCAAACGAGTTCATGCACAAAGCGAAG
>CAYGQU010000644.1:269-1576 GCA_964352045.1 uncultured Planctomycetaceae bacterium | reverse complement strand
GGTTGTTGTTCATCATGCTTCATTCGATAGCGAAACACGCAATAAAGAGCAGATGTTCCCGATGGTAAACGTCGTCGAATGCCCCCAAGCCAAGATGCTCGATGCGATTGGCCCCACGCTAGTCGCGACGGCAATCACGAACGATAATAACTTCAAACAAGATTTGATTGGCTCGATCGACATCGACCGCCTTAACTTGGGCCCTATCCCGACGCCCCAACTCGATTGGCTTCAGCCGCACGAAGGAAATTTGATCGAGTTCCTCTATCGTAGCCGGGCATTGCAATTAGCTTAGGGATTGTCCGCTATTTACTCGCTCCCTCCGCAAGCCCACTCTCCCGATGCTTTCACTCGACTTCCACAGCCCCACGCGAATCGTCTTCGGCGCTGGTCGCATCGCCGAATTGGGAACGCTCACAGCGTCGCTTGGCGTGCATCGTGTGCTGGTCGTATCGGATCCAGGTATCGAGAAAGTAGGTCACTCGCAACTTGGCATTATGAAACTCGAAACAGCAGGCATCGAAACACTGCTCTTCGATGAGCTACAAGAAAACCCGACGACTAGCAACGTCGAAGCGGGCGTTGCCGCTGCCAAGGCATATCAGCCCGACGCGATAGTCGCCATCGGTGGGGGAAGCAGCATGGACTGCGCCAAGGGTATTAACTTCATCTACTCTTGCGGCGGAAAAATGAAAGACTATTGGGGTGTTGGCAAAGCGACCGCCGACATGCTGCCTATGGTTGCCGTTCCCACGACAGCTGGCACAGGTAGTGAAGCACAATCGTTCGCCCTTATTTCCGATGCAAAGTCACATGTTAAGATGGCATGCGGAGACAAACGAGCTGCCTTCAAAATCGGGTTGCTCGATCCCGAGCTAACCCTTACTCAGCCTTCGCGCGTGACCGCCCTCACCGGGATTGATGCCATTAGCCATGCGGTTGAAACCTACGTCACGAAAAAGCGAAACCCCATCTCGCATGCCTTCAGCCGACAAGCTTGGCCCCTACTCGCCCTAGGCCTCGAACACTTGCTAGAATTCCCTAACGATTTAACCTCACGAGGAAGTGTCCAGCTTGGTGCCTGCTTGGCAGGTATGGCGATCGAAAACTCGATGCTCGGCGCTGCTCATGCTTTGGCGAATCCTCTCACAGCACACTATGGCATTGTCCATGGCGAAGCGGTTGGCATGATGCTGCCGCATGTGGTGGTCCATAATGGACAGCTTTCCCAGGTGGCCGATGCGTATACTGAAATGCTCGACGCACTCGGTGAACAAACGAGCGACGCCCCTGCTCAACTGTCGGAA
>CAYGQU010000644.1:0-259 GCA_964352045.1 uncultured Planctomycetaceae bacterium | reverse complement strand
CAGATCCCAATGGACTGGCACCTTCAACCCCGTTGAAATGCAAGAGCATGATTACCTTCGCCTTTACCAAGCCGCCTACTAAGCAACGCATTGTCTTTTTGCTGCTAATGTTCTGCTGCCTAGGTACCGTTTCAATACTCCAAGTAAAAGCAGACTGGCCCTTCGCGCGTGGCGGAACCGATTCGACGGGCGTTGCCGAGACATCGCTGCCTGTCGAACTTGTTTCAGTTTGGAAATTCACGGCACAAGACGCCAGCTT
>CAYGQU010000643.1:0-1579 GCA_964352045.1 uncultured Planctomycetaceae bacterium | reverse complement strand
ATAAAGCGACTTTGGATTCGGAACGATCGGTGTTGTTTAACAAGCGTACCGAGTCACCTGGCTTGTATTCGACTTTATCAGGAATTAGCTCCAAGGCATTAAAACGGAAGTCATCGCTATTGAACCCTTTGCCACGAATTGTGAACAAGGAACCCGCGCTGGCACGAATCCCCTTGACGGCAAGCGTAGTGTAAACAAGCCGGTAGCGCCCGGGTTGTGAAGCTTTGATCTTTAGCTCGGCGGTTCCTTCGGCATTAGAAAACAACTCCCAAGTTTGAACTTCTTCCTCTTCGTTCTCTTCGCCAGGAAGAAGTTTCATCAACCGTAGTGTTCCTTCTCCCTCGACAGGCTTGCCATCGGGTGTGCGAACCGAGAGAGAAGCGGTCAGCGTATCTCCCACGTCGTAGAAACCCTTATCGAGCCAAAGCGTTGCTCGAACGGGTGAGTTAGCAGCTAATAAGCTTTTCTGTCCCGTGATGGTTCGCCGCGATGCATCGGTTACTTCAGCCGTAATTTGATAGCGATAATCGACATCCGAATTACGCGACAGCGCATCGGTGGTTTCAATTTTAAGCTGATAGGTACCATCGGCAGCGATTTCGGCTTCTCCTTCGGCAACCAATTCGGAAGGACCGCTGTAGCTGGGCATCCAAGGGGGCATCGGTGCGAAGCAACCCCAGCGAGACCAACGCGGATGCCATTCGGCATCGACACCAACCCAGTTGTACCCTTTTCCGTAAAGCCAATCCCAAGGGCCGAGGGGATACCAATGCGTTTGACTCGTCGAGCGCATTACCCGGTAATGTACCTTGGCATTCGAGACTGGTGAGCCGAAATAGTATTGGGCCTTGATCGTTGCTTCGAATGACCTACCAAGTTCAATCGGTTTGTCAGGTGCTTCGACCGTGACCTCAAATTCGGGCTTACGATACTCTTCAACACGAAACGCCCAACCACCGAATCCGGTTACCTGTAAACGATAGTTGCCAAGCGTCGCTCCTAGGGGCAACGCATAGTTTCCTACGATGCCTCCGTTGGCGTTAGCGGTGAGTTGCTTGGACCATATCTTATCACCTCGGGCATCGAGCAGTTCGACGAGAAATGCTTTGTGCGCAAATTCGGATACCACATCGCTGGCTGCGGTCGCGTAGTTTGGCTTGGCAACCCACGCTTTGAATTCCACCTTGTCACCAGGGCGGTAAACGGGCCGATCGGTGATGAGAAAAATCTTGGCACTCAGATTGGGCATCTCATCTCTTGGAGAAAACCAAAGATTGTTAAAACCAAGATGAGCCAAACGACCATCGTCGGTCGTTGCCGTGGCGAGCCAACTGTAGCGGCGCAGCGCCGGATCGGTGTCGAGTGGGATTTGAACAAGTCCCTCTTGATCTGTTTTCTCTGTAAACTGTTTCAAGTCGATTGGCTTCATTGTAACCGGTAACTGGTTTTGCGTGTTGTAGCCAAACAGGTCGAGCGTCGCACCTACAATTGGTTGTCCCGAGACCGAGTCAAGCACCGCATAGAGCGGGCCAACGTCGGTTGGCTTTTGCAGCAGCACGGTATCCGTTACCCATACGAC
>CAYGQU010000642.1:0-1593 GCA_964352045.1 uncultured Planctomycetaceae bacterium | reverse complement strand
GTCAATTTATACATGGCGACAAACCACTTGCGAGCGATAAAGACAATCATTGGGTCTACTGTCGATTTATCTTGCCAGTAGAAGATCCATAAAACAAATCAACCTTTTAACGATCCTTAACTGAACCTAAAACGAAACCATGATTGAAATTCGTGGCCTTACAAAAAAATATGGCGAGCTCTTTGCCATCCGAGACATTGAGCTTGAGCTATCGGCTGGTGATGTGTTTGGTTTCATTGGTCCTAACGGTGCTGGCAAGACAACAACAATGCGTATTCTTGCTACGCTCTTACAACCCACATGGGGCGAAGCGTACGTCGCTGGTAATTCAATCTACACACATCCGAAAGAAATCCGCAGGGCAATTGGTTACATGCCCGACTTCTTCGGCGTGTACGATGATATGAAGGTGATTGAGTATCTCGAGTTTTTTGCTGCCGCCTATCGTATCCGTGGCGAAGCACGCCGAAAGGTTTGTGAAGATGTACTCGAACTCGTTGACCTAGGTTACAAACGCGATGCACTTGTAACGAGTCTTAGTCGTGGAATGACCCAACGACTTGGATTAGCACGCGTCCTGTTGCACGACCCGCAAGTTTTGCTGCTCGACGAACCAGCAAGTGGACTCGATCCGCGCGCTCGAATCGAGATTCGAGCCCTTCTTAAAGAGCTTCGCAACATGGGCAAGACAATAATGGTTTCAAGTCATATCCTTCCCGAGCTTGCTGATATCTGCAATAAGGTTGGCATCATCGAACGGGGCGAACTCATCGTTAACGCCGACGTATCGGAAGTCATGAAACAGGTGCGACAACAGATGGTCCTGAAGATCGACGTCGCTCCATCCGACAGCACCAATGGAAGCGCCGAAGAGACACGCCTCGCAGCGGCTAAGCTACTCGAGTCACTTGACCAAGTCGAAAGTGTCCAGCCCGATCTCAACGGTAAGGGACCGCTGACGGTAACCCTCAAGGCCGAAGTCAACGACCCGAGCGGTATTTCGAGAGCCTTAGTCGAAGGGGGTTATGCCCTTATTCTAATAAAGGAAGACGAAATCAACCTCGAAACCGCCTTTATGACCCTAACGCAAGGCATTACCAGCTAGTTTTCAGCCGACGAGCTGGCTTTAATTTAGAACTTTCCCCTTACAGGAAGCGTATAGCGAAGAGGAATAGACAGTTAGGAATTACCGGCTGTTCTATTTCGACTGGTTCCCAAGCGGTAGCTGGCCGAATAGGATAGGAGATACAAAGTGTTTCGGGGGGCGAACAGGGTTCGACCGGATTGTCGAAGCATGAGTGGCGTGTCGTGGTTGATCGGTGGCCCACGTTAAAAGCCGATTACAACCTTCAATTGCCGAAGGTAACTACGCTTTGGCTGCCTAGTTTTAAGTAACTAGAAGTCACGTATCGCCGTTGGTCGCCGGAATCGACGGATGAAACGTATAACCCCCTCCGGACCGCGATTGGTCACTGCCGAGCACGCCAATTGTTAAACAAGTTCTTAGCTAGTTTTGAAGTAGCCGTGTCCAGCGGGGCGACTTCAAAGCGAAACCAAATCACTGGACTACACACGTAGAAGCTCATGTGGAGT
>CAYGQU010000641.1:0-1612 GCA_964352045.1 uncultured Planctomycetaceae bacterium | reverse complement strand
AGTTGAGACAACAAATCGGAAGCCTCAAGTCATTGTCGATACGCCCACTTCTCATTTATTTGAAGGCTCTTCATCAGGATATTTTGAGATAAGTCGGAGTGGTATTTTAGATCAACCTTTGACGGTTACCTACGAATTAGGAGGGACGATAGATGCGGCTGATTATTCAGAATTGCTTGATGGCACAGTAACTATCCCCGCAGGAGAAAGTAACGTTACATTGCCAATCACTCTCTTACTCGATGGTTTGTCGGAAGGAGACGAAGAGCTAGTGATCTCGTTAACCGAAGATCGGGCTTATCGGACAAATAGCCAATCGCGAGCGGAGATAATAGTCAGTGACCCCTATGTGAAAACGCCAAAATTGCAAGCGCATTTACCCTTGCTGGATAGTTTTGAAGAAACGGCAGGAGGATTATCGACCCAGGTTATTGGCGATCCTGAACTGCTTGCAGAAGGAACCTTACAGCTGGATGGCGAAGGGGACCAACTCGTTTTACCAGCTGAAGCGATAACGGATGTCGAAGAGGAACTTACCCTAGCGATGTGGATAAAACCGGAGAAATTTGGTGGTTACCAAACTCTTTTCGATACCAAAGGACGTCAACTCTCGCTTTGGATTGATAGTGCCAATTCGGGTTGGTATGGGGTAGGGGGGGTCAGCAATCGAATCAACTTTGCAGAATCCTTTACACTCGACGAATGGCAGCACATTGCCTTGATTGTTGCTGAAGGAGAGGCAAAGCTCTATCGCAATGGGGTTCTCATCGCAACGGTACAGGCTGGAGCCATTAATGCGGCTGAACTCGCTATTGGGGGTAATCCAAGCGGGGGTGGATCAAACTACCAGGGACAAATCCGCGATGTCAGAATCTATAACTATGGACATAAGCACATGCAATTAGCTGGCTAGATCTTTCGTTCGATTCAACTCTTGCAAAATGAGAATTCAAAAGGATCGTCTCGGTGTTTTTGTTTCTCATTTTGATAAGACATCATCCCATTAATTACCCATTATCCGAATCGTCAAAAGTGCGGAGCCTGAATAGTGCCGCTGGACTACGAAATCGTCTTAATTACAAGTTCTTATTGCCTGCTGGGTTCGATGGCACGCCACTTGCTTTGATTATGCATCAAGTGATTTCCTAATGCAGTGTAGTTTTCTGCAAGAATCGTCTTTGTTCAGACAGCAATATTTACTGCTGATTAAAGACCCCAACCATGTAGCACTAGCCCGGTTTCAATTCAGTTATGGTGAGTAAATCACTTGGAGTTGTCGCCATAGGTCGCAACGAAGGCGAACGTCTTAGAAGCTGCCTCTTGTCGGTTTCTAGTAATGCGGAGCATGTGGTTTATGTCGATTCTTGTTCGACTGACAACAGCGTTGAAATTGCCTTGAGCTTTGGCGCAACAATTGTTGAACTCGATCCGCGCATCCATTTTTCAGCAGCACGTGCTCGTAACGCGGGATTAGAAAGAATTCTAGAAATAGCCCCCGATCTTGAGTACCTTCAATTTTTGGATGGGGATTGTCAACTCGAAGCGTCATGGCTTGAGAATGCCGTCGAAACGTTGAACCGGCAGCCGGAAGTGGCTATTGGCTGTGGCCGGC
>CAYGQU010000640.1:0-1625 GCA_964352045.1 uncultured Planctomycetaceae bacterium | reverse complement strand
CCCCCAAGCCATTTTTGTCAAAGCCACCCGCAACGTCCGCAGCCGTTCCTCCTTGGCTGCCAAAGCCGGGAACCAAGAACCAAGTATGTGGCATTGACGCTCGCAGTTCGGCAAGTTGGGCTGGGTAAGTTGCCCCGACAACGGCACCTGCCACGCCGTAACCCGATTCTCCTAAAGTTTCCTTTGAAATCGTTTCGACATGATCACCGACATGGCGATAAAGAGGTTTATCGACCAATTCCTTATCTTGCCAAAGCACGCCACCTGGGTTCGAGGTTTTTACCAAGATGAAAATACCCGCGTTGCGTTCGGCTGCAACTTTTGTGAACGGTTCGAGACTATCGTCGCCCAGATAGGGACTCACCGTTAGGGCATCACCGCGCCAACTGCTCGTTGCACCAAGCCAACCCTCGGCATAGGCTTCAGCTGTCGAACCAATATCATTTCGCTTTCCATCCACCACTACCAGTAGACCAGCTGCACGGGCTCGATCGATCACTTGCCCGAGGGCAATCATACCAGCCGGGCCATGCTGCTCAAAGAACGCAACTTGGGGTTTTACCACTGGTGTAAGATCAGCAACCGCTTCGATTACGCCAAAACAAAATTCGCGATAAGCTTCGGCAATGACTTCGGCCGAGGCATCTTCGGCAGGTCGAAGTGATTCAGGGAGTGAAGCAGCGCGAGGATCGAGTCCCACCATCAGGGGACTACGCTTCGAGCGAACCGCCACAGCAAGTCGATCCATGAAGGCTGGCATCGGTCTCTTCCTTAGTCCTAAGGGAATGACTCTAAAGCATCATTTATCCCCCACCCTGTTTTCGGGGGAGGGGTATTTGAATCGGTGCTTTTGAATTGGTTAAGTCGCTACTTATAAAACAGGCTCAAAGGAGCCTATCCCAAGCTGACTCATAAGAAAATCATGTGGATCGAAGAACTACTTTGCTTTGCTGGCAATACGGATCTGAGCGCGGGCTTGTGAAACAACACGATCACGGATCGCAATTTCTGCCACATCGCTACCCGACATAGCCAGTCCCTCAGCAAGTTGCTTTTCGGCCGCAGCTGCATCGAGTTCTTCGAGCTTCATCGCGCGATTCGTAAGAATAGCAACTTGGTTATCCGCGACTTGGACAAACCCACCATCGACATAGTAGGTCGAGGTCTCCGAACCGCTCTTCAAACGAAGTTCTCCGTAGCCAAGTCGGCCAATCATCGGGCTATGCTTGGGCTGGATACCAATTTCACCATCAAAGAGTGGCAAAGCAACAAAGTCAGCCGATACCTCAAGGATGGTTTCCTCGGGCGTGACGACACTGACTTGAAGTCCTGAAGTTGACATAAGGTTTCTCTCAAAAGGGATCGGCCTTTAGGGAAACTAATTGGGCTTCCCTAGCGGCGACCAGCGGACTACTTCTGGTTCTTCTTCCACTGTTCTTCGGCTTGCTCGATGGCACCGACGTACATGAAGGCTCCTTCGGGCAAGTGATCCCACTTGCCATCACAAATTTCATTGAAGCTGCGAATCGTGTCAGCGATTGAGGTGAACTCACCACTCTTGCCAGTGAAGACCTCAGCCACATAGAACGGTTGCGAAAGGAAGCGTTCGATACGGCGTGCACGAT
>CAYGQU010000639.1:1190-1631 GCA_964352045.1 uncultured Planctomycetaceae bacterium | reverse complement strand
CGGGTGGCCATTGAAGATGACCCAGAACTTGAACGCGCCATCCAACGACTCCGTGGAGAATGGCAAGAATACTCGGGTGGCAAGATCGAAACCTCGCTCTTCAAGCTTGAAGAGAATTCAGACGCGGTGCTTGAAGCTGCTCGAAATGCTGATCTAGTCATCTTTGCCTCGCGTCGCCTAGGAGTGCTTTGCGAACGCAATGCGATCCGACCTCTGCGGCCTAGTGTCTTAAGGAACGAGACGCTCCGTTTTGACGACTTCCTGCCACTCGTTCGGAACGAAGAGATCGTCTATGGCAAGCAAACCATGGCTTTGCCAATTGGGTGCCCCGTGCCGTTATTGGTCGGGCAATCAGGTCAAGAACCCGCGCGTATCGCATTTTCAGTCGATTTTACCGACCCCTTTGATCGGGCCGAGGCGATTGAACTTGCCACGACCTAT
>CAYGQU010000639.1:0-1180 GCA_964352045.1 uncultured Planctomycetaceae bacterium | reverse complement strand
CTATCTAGCATGGGCGGCACCACATGTTGTTCACAAAGGTCGACAGGCTAATCTGTTCGATCCTGGCTTAGGTAACGAAACCTTAACGGCCCGAATCGCTGAGCCCCCTTTCGTCCGAGCCCTTGAGCAGTTGAAGCAAGCGACAACATTCGATGGCGAGCCGAATGCCAAGATCGTGTGGCCTCGTCGAAATGCTGATCCCCGCGAAAACAGCGAATCGGCAACTTACTCCGTTGTGATGCCTATTGGCGTTGCTGAGGAGAACTACAACCGCATGGCAGCAGCATGGGAGCCCCTTTCCGAGCGAGACCGTCCCGCGACGCTACTTGCTTCGAGCGGAAGATTGATTGCCGTTACGACTGCTACGAGGAATGCCGCTACGGCTTTCCGCTATGCGGCTTGGTTGGTTAGCCCTGCTAATAGCAGGCTCCTATCGACCGCTAGTGCGTCGGTGGCCAATCCACGTGGCTCGTTCGCACGCGAGGCTGACAACTGGCTCGCAGGAGGGGACCAGGCACTTGGTAGGGGGATTGCTGAGGCACTAGCCAAATCGCTCCGCGAGGAACGTTATATGCTCGCACCTCGAATTCCCGGGGAAGATCGCTATTTGGAATCCCTTGGTAAAGCAATTCGGCAAACCTTAATGAACCGCAAATCAGCTTCCAAAGCATTGGCTGAGTGTGCTCTCGACTGGGATGAGATTACGGCTGAACTAGGACCAAACGAACAAAATGAAGCTTATTTAAGAAGTATTGGTTCGGTAGATTATCAACCTGACCTGAATAGGATTGCTCGTTAGAGGGGCGACCAGTGCCCCAACTTAACTATCTAGGGCCTTTCGAGCGCTTGTCAAAGCGACTTGGCGCCGTTAGCCTTCGGTATTCCCGAGAGCTTTGAGACGACGCCTAATAGGCTGATGTACTGGCTCTTGCCTTAGCCGTTTCGTCTGTCAATTGTTCAGTCTCAGCGAGCCCTTACAGGCTCGAACGCTCCTAGACTAAGCAGCTATTGACCGACAGCAGGCGAGCCCTTTCCGACTGCCCCCTTCCTACCGCAGCTTATCAGATGATTAGCACCGATAATTCTGCCAACCATGTGTCGGATCGAATCGTGATCACTGGCATTGGCCTCACTTCACCGAATGGCAATACGCTTGCCGAGGCTCGGGCGTCGCTGCTCA
>CAYGQU010000638.1:0-1638 GCA_964352045.1 uncultured Planctomycetaceae bacterium | reverse complement strand
CATCAAAACCTGCTTCAGAAAGCTTTGCCGCAGCCAAGCTAAAGTCGCCGGGATCGGCTCCCATGAGTTGACCAGCGACCGGATGCTCTTCTTCATTGATATGCATGAAGTGTCGTGTCTTCTGCCGTTCTTTGAAAGAAACGACAAACTTATCAAGCATAACTTCGCAAAGCGTGTAAGGAGCACCATGCCGTCGTGCAATCGTCCGCATCGGCGAGTCGCTGTAGCCGCTCAGCGCAGCCTGGACGACAGGGAAATCAAGCTCGATGTGCCCAATGCGCAGCGTTGGTAATTCGATGGGAACTAGTTTTGTCATGTGTTAAATCGTCAATCGGAAGCGATGAATCGTCAACCGCTGTTAGGCACAAACCGCGGGAAATTGCACAAAAGGCGCGAAATACTAACATCCAATCAGGTAAGGCACCGATAGCTTCCCTCCCCCGCTTGAAGGGAAGGAGGATTCTAATCTTCGTTAGCGAAGATTGTGTTGTTGATAAGGTAGCACTGATCGGCACAGGATTCCTTCCTGGGCTTATCAGGGCTACCCACTTAATCTAGAGCCATTATTCGGCATCTAAACTTGCCAACTCTCGCTGTATCTCGTCCAGCACTTCAGGCTCCTGCTCAACCGCTTCTCTCTTGGTTAGTACCCGTCGGGCAAGTTCATTTCCATATCGCCCCAAGGCCCAAGCCGCCGCGCAGCGTACGAGCGGTTCCTCATCATGCAAAGCCTTTGCCAGCACCTTGTCGGCCCCTTCGGGGCGTTGGTTTCCAAGCACGATCGCGGCGTTACGCAAAATCCCTCGACGCTTTGGACGCCACATCGGCGTGCCGCGGAACCGTTGTCGGAAGGATTCCTCATCAAGTAAAAAAAGACCCATTAGTTCGGTTGGATTCCTCGCCTCGCGTGGCACAAAGGCTGGTTCGGTCGCTTGCTTAGCTCGACGGTTCCAGGGACATACCTCTTGGCATACATCGCAACCAAAGAGCCAATCCCCAATACCTGCTCGCAACGAGCGATCGGGCATACCTTTTTGTTCGATAGTTAAATAACTAATGCACTTCGAGGCGTCGAGCACCCCTGCTTCGACGAATGCATCGGTCGGACAGGCATCAAGGCAGGCGGTGCAGGTACCACAATGGTCAGTTGCCATTGGTGCATCAACTTCTAATTCGACATCAGTTAACAAGGCGGCAAGAAAGAACCAGCTTCCTCGATCGCGATTCAATAGCAACGTGTTCTTTCCAATCCAACCAAGCCCAGCTAGCTGTGCAAAATCGCGTTCCATTAGCGGAGCCGTATCGACCACGCCGCGTGTCGTAGCGTCGGGGACCACTTCGCGTAGCTTATCCGCCAAACGATGCAGCTTAGGGCGAATCAAATCGTGATAGTCAGCGTCTCCCCATGCGTAACGAGAGACTCGTCCCCGCCCTTTGGTAAGTTTGGCTGGCTCAGCGGTTAGGTAATCAAGCGTAAGCATGACGACTGATTTTACGCCATCGAGCAGACGATCGGGGTGCGTGTATGCCTCCCGACGGTCGGCTAAATAGGTCATCTCGCCCGCATAGCCAGCCGCTAGCCAATCATCCAACCGAGCCGCTCCACGAACGCCGTCCGGAAATAGCCAATATGCGCCG
>CAYGQU010000637.1:0-1650 GCA_964352045.1 uncultured Planctomycetaceae bacterium | reverse complement strand
ATGCGTAGCAATAGCCGCCAAAGATCGTCTCGATCCGATAAGTCGGGAAACCGACCCTTCTCGGCTGCATTATAGAAACTGTCAAAAACACTCAGCACGATATCTTCTTCGTCCGAGATTGCTCGATTTTGTCCGTACAAACGACCCCGAACCGATCGGACCAGACGATCGAAGTAATGCTGCCAAATCCGATTCGCGGCGGTCGCATCACCAGCCTTCACCAAATCAATCCAGTGGCTGACATTCGTGCTTTTCGCCATAGTTGAGAGTCGTCAGAAGAAGTAGGTGAGTGGTAAAACGAGTTCAATTAGCCCATAATACCACATCTATGGAGTGAATCGTAATCGGTTAGTCTAGTTCACCTACCAACGGTGACGTTACGTTCAAGGTAGGTGAACCTGCCGCCGTTAGGGTCCCATCCAAGGCAACCTCGGTTGGGCGTCAGAACCACCTATCCTACTAAGCTATATCGTTTCGGAATACGTTTCTTTTTATAATGAAAAGAGACTTCATCAGAGGAAAGATAATGTTCCACTCACTGGAAGATGGCCGGATGTTGATCAGCCGCTCGAAGATCAAAAGCAGGTTGTCTGCGAAACGCGACTAGGTGGCGTGCTAAAGAATTACGAACGTATTGCTGCTTGAACGAACAAGTAGAATCTCTTCTCACAACCTACTCAAATGATAACTCTGGCTACCAAGCCAAACTATCTTGCTGCATGGATTGCAATCCAGTTAAGATAGATGACAATCTCAGCAAAGAAATCAGCCAACAAATGAAGAAATACGACGCCAAAACAAGGCGTTCTTTAGATGACAATCTAGTTGAACACCACGACGTTAGATGACAATCTAATTGAACACCACGGTCGTTCCCGATACTTTTTGCCCCCAATCAATGTATTGATAACCTGCGGCCTCAACATTGCCAGTTGGGAGCGTTATCTCGCTTAGCTTGGAATCCTTCCATCGCTTCCAAACCAAGCGAGATGTATCGACTGTTGTAGCGGCAACGATGATTGCATATCTATCAATAACTGCTGATCCACCTATATCTTCAAGATGAAAGCGATCACGTAGCGATCGTATGTCTTCGTTACATGTTGCTAAGTCAGCCTTGAAATACTGGCTGTGAAGTAAATCAAAAATGGATTCAGCGTCGAGGTGAGCTAAGTCAGGCCGCCTTCGTTCGTCCATGTGCCCACAAAATTCAGACATGTATTTTATACTTGTGTCGAGACGAATCCTGTCACTCCAGTCTCCAACTGGCCAGCCGCCAAGCCAGTATCGAAACTGGCAATAAAACCAACCGTCTGCCAAGACTTCAGACTCACCTATTTCGATTGCGAAACTATCTTGCATACCAAATATCACAATTATTTCCCATCCAGTCGGTCACGTGCATAGTCTGAGATGTTACGGATTCCATCCCCTACACCGTCAATCCCGCTAAAATGTGCCGTTCCATCGTTGCTATCTGAGAAGCGGTAGATTTGTCCGTCTTCATTTCTGCCGTACCAGTGCCTTGGATTCACAGGATCGTCCGGAACAGCATTACTATAAAGAAATCTAAGGGGTCAGGCCTCTTTGTTTTCTTTCTTCTCTGAGCGTGACACAACCCCGCTTCGTCAGCTCGTGGTAGTCGAGGCA
>CAYGQU010000636.1:0-1663 GCA_964352045.1 uncultured Planctomycetaceae bacterium | reverse complement strand
AAGCAGTTCCGCGTGACGACCGCCAATGACTTCATCGAGCGCGATCCCACGTCGTGGGAGCTGTTCGGCACGAACGACCCGATCACCAGCGCCGACAACAGCGTAGGAAGCGACGAGACCTGGAGCCTGATCGGATCGGGGCAGCTTACGCTCACCGACGCTCGCGACACTCTGGGACCTTTGGTGTCGATATCGAACAACGCGGTCTATAAGTCGTACCGTCTGCTGTTCACTGGGGTGAAAGACGGAGCGTTGGCCGACTCGGTCCAATTCGCCGAGGTCGAGTTCTTCGGCGAGGTGGGCTTCATCGACCGCCCTTCGATCTTAGCACCGGGCGACACAATCCTGGCCGTCGATACAGGAGGCAACAGCTCCTACCCATCCGAAGAGCCACCCGCCAACGCCATCGACGGCACACTCAACAAGTATCTTAACTTCGGCGAGGTCAACTCGGGGTTCATCGTTACGCCCGCGGCAGGTTCATCCGTCATAGAGAGTTTTCAACTCATTACCGCCGACGACGAGGAAGGGCGGGACCCCTCGTTCTGGCGGCTCTTCGGCACGAACGACGCGATCTTGAGCATTGACAACAGCAACGGCGGCGAAGAGCAGTGGACCCTCATCGACGAGGGCGCGCTCGTACTTCCGTCAGGCCGTGACACGCTCGCACAGCTCATCGACATCGAAGGTAACTCCTCGCCGTACTCCTCTTACCGGCTAATTTTTACCGACCTGAAAGGGGGCTCGGTGGCTGGTTCGATGCAGATCGCCGAGGTTCAATTCTATGGCGTCGTGATCGAACTGCCGGGCGACTTTAACGAGGATGGCGTCGTCGATGCCGCCGACTACACCGTCTGGCGAGACAACCTGGGGGCGGCAGAAGGGACACTACCAAACGACACTATCGGTGGCGTTATCGGGCAGGCACAGTTCACTTTGTGGAAGGTGAATTATGGGACAGCGACAAACAACGCGGCGTCGAATTCGGTCCCCGAACCGACCGCACTCGTCCTGCTATCGATGGGGATCGCAGGCGTCTACCGCCGGCCAATCCGCTAGGCTTTGGGCTCTCCCACAAATAACACCATCTCTTATTTGCAGTTACCATAATTTGACTTTGGTACAGGACTCCGCTAGTTTTGAGAATGTAAGCAATTGAAACTTGCAAAGATATAAGTCCTATTCAGATCAAAAGGAGAAGAGGCTATCTTAGCTTTCTTTCTATGAAGTTCATCAGCCTACTTTTCATTGCTTTGGCAACGTCCACCTCGGCATCGGCCTCTCTCTATTCCGACTTGATTGTCTTCGGGGATAGTTTATCGGATGTAGGTAATACCCAACATACAACAAGTACGGGGCTATTATCGATCTTCGTTCCCGACACCCCGGGCGATGTCTATTTCAATGGCCGATTTAGCAACGGTTGGGTATGGTCTGATTGGGCTTCTTCTTCCCTTACCCCGAATGATCCTCTTACTCCTCAGCGACAGGGTGGTGACAATTTTGCTTTCGGCGGTGCCCGTACCGAAGGGACTGATTTTTTGACCGATATCTTTATTGATGATCTAGCAACGCAGATAGATACTTTCACCCAAACTCGCACCGGAGACGCCAACGCTCTGTACACCCTGTTTGTCGGTGCAAACGATTTTTTCCAAGACAG
>CAYGQU010000635.1:0-1674 GCA_964352045.1 uncultured Planctomycetaceae bacterium | reverse complement strand
GATTAGAACGCTATCGTAACGTGGCAAGCCGGAGGAGACGATCCCCCGGGAAAGCACGAATGATGAATTGAGAATGACGAAAAAAAAGAATTGAACCATAGCGACACGACGAACACGGCGGGCTGTTTGGTTGTTCCACCTTCTCATGGGTAATCGTATGTTTCATCCCGTTGATCCTTTCCAGCAGAAAGAGAAAACAGGATCAAAAGGATAAGGGAAGATTCTTATCCGACGCCACTCAGAACCTACGAGTAGCCCGCCGTGTTCGTCGTGTCGCCGCGGTTCAAATTTCCACCTTTTATCCGTTTTTGTGCCTTTCGTGGCTTCGTGGTTCAATTCGATGCTAGCGAAATGAATCCCCGGGCCAAAAAAATCTTGCTCACCGGTTCGTTCTAGATTTCTAGGTAGCGAACGATGCCAGCAATGAACGTGTTTACAGCGCAGGCATCGAAACTTCAGGTTGACCAGAATGGTGGTTCGCTTAGGTTCTTAGCTCGCTGGTTCGCTAATCATCCTTTTGCTTATCTAGTTGCTGTTTTCGATCAGGGTGCCCCAAGGGTTACCTACCGTGGCACCTTCGTCGGTTCCACACACGACTGGCAAAGCAAAGAAGTAAGAGAACCAACAACCGCTAGCATGCTCGGCACGGACGCCAACAAGCAGGCTAGCAAGATGAGGAACGAGTTCGATTCCATTCAACGCGTTCCTGGCCGTTGCTGAAGGGGCATGGATGCCTCTTTAGCAACGGCGTTTTTATGCGCCGCTGTGATAGGTTTTGCAGGAATCGATTGGGTAGGAACCGTTGGCACTCTTAGTTGTAAAAGCCCCGGTAGGGGCGAAAGTGTGTAGACAGGGACGCGAGTCCCTGAAAGCGTTTCAACGCAAGCCATTCTTACCAGGGGCTTACGCACCCTGGCTATTTGCTTTCGCCCTTCCGAGGTTTGGTTCCATTTAGGGTGGGTTGTGTCGGTTCTTGCTTACGGGTACCAACAGGGGGCTGACAGGCCTTTGTTGTTTACTCCGTTGCTCTCAAATTCTACCTTCCCGATGACTGTTCATATCCCTGTTATGCTTGCCGAGTCGCTTGAATGGTTGCGGCCTGAACCAGGGAAGTGGATTCTTGATGGCACACTTGGAGGCGGAGGGCATACTCGCGAGCTGGCGAAACGCGTCGAGCCAGATGGTAAGGTGATTGGTCTCGACCGCGATCCTGGGGCGGTTGAACGGGCCGAGAAGAGCTTGGCAGGGTTGCCGGTAGCAGTTGCTTGCTCGACTTATTTGGAGGCACCAGACGTGCTGCAGGCGTCGGGTATAGATAAGATCGATGGCATTCTGCTTGACCTTGGTCTTTCGAGCGATCAGCTGGCCGACCGAGGGCGGGGCTTTAGCTTCAATGACGATGGGGAACTCGATCTGCGTTTTGATCCGACGCAGGGCGAACCAGCATGGCGGATGCTAGCACGCATAACGGCCGAGCACCTTGCTGACATCATTTACCAATATGGCGAAGAGCGTTGCAGCCGACGGATCGCTCGTAAAATTGTCGAACGGCGTCGCGAAAAGCCAATTACCGAAGCTGCCGACCTTGCCGACATAGTGAGACGAGCAGTACCGCGGAACTACGATCCACGCATCGACCCCGCGACACGCACATTCCAAGCATTACGGATTGCG
>CAYGQU010000634.1:0-1681 GCA_964352045.1 uncultured Planctomycetaceae bacterium | reverse complement strand
AGACTCGCCATTTCGGTAGCGAGTGGCTCAGCCGTGTCGGTTGGGGTCGTGTCGGTTGGCGTTGTTTCAGCAGGCATAGCGGGCTTCGTCGAGAATTCACATTACCATGAAGGGGATATTTCGCGATTAACGACGAATTCGATTCATTTGAGCCAGCAAGGCCTCGACTGCTTTTTCAGGGCTATCGCCGATGGCATCGAGTTGTTCGACCAACAAATCGCTGCTGCCAACTGGCATGGTGGCGGCTGCCCGGAAAAGCGTTTGCCCAGTTGCCGAGTCAACGCCTCCCCAAGGGGTAATCGTTGAGCTAGTTGCCCCGGCTCGGCGTAGCAATTCGGCACCGTCATATCCAGCTATGTCATTCGTTGCAAATTCTTTTACAGCATATGGTTGCGTATTAGACAATCCGGCAGAAGACGTCGAATTTGCCTCAAAAAGAGGTGTGTTGGGAGGGAACTTGGGTGAGGTCTCAGCAAGTTGCGAAGCCTCGTTCGCACCAAAAGCTGAACTTCGATGTTCAGCCATTTCGACAACCGCATTGGTGGTGGTGTTGATGAGGCTGGCGAGTTTCTCTGGCGAAGGTCCGTACAGATAGGCCGCCATAGAACCGACGCTTAGCGTGCCCACCATAACCGAGAGGCGATAGATCGTTTGGCCAGTTGTGGGAGGTGTTTTGGACATATTGGGATCATTTCGTGGGGGACAGTTTTATGGTGGTTTGCTCCACTCGGGTCACGCCTAGCGGCGTGAACGCTAGGCGCGTCGAGCGACCTCGACAAGAGCAATCGTTAGCTAGCAACAAAATTTGGCCAGCTTATGCGGCGATCGGCAGCTTCGTATACTTTGGAAATGCCCAAGAATGTCTATCTCGACCACAATTCCACGACGCCGATGCTAGCACCGGTTGCCGAAGCGATGGCGGTTGCCCAGATCGAATGTTTTGCCAACCCTGAAAGCCAACACGAATCGGGCCGACAAGCTCGAAGAGCAATCGAGTCGGCTCGGGCTCAAATCGCCAAGCTTCTAGGTGCAAAGACAACCGGGCTCGACGCTGATCGGCTGATCTTCACCAGCGGCGTTACCGAATCAAACACTTTGGCGCTGCGTGGCATTTTGGGTTGTGGAACCACAGGATGGAAACCAAACCGCTTGGCAATCTCTTCGATCGAGCATGTCAATCTTTCCGATACCACAAAGCAGCTTGAAAACGAGGGCTGCCAGGTTGATCTCCTAAGCGTCGATTCCAAGGGGCTAATTCGGCTTTCGGCACTCGAAAAAATACTTGAGGAGCCCAACCCACCCCAGTTGGTGAGCGTCATCAGCGCTAGCAACGAAACAGGCGTGATTCAACCGATTGCTGAAATCACTCGGATATGTCGCCCCCATGGAGTTTTGGTGCATACCGATGCGGCTCAACTCGTTGGAAAGCTACCGGTTGATTTTACCGCTTTGGGGGTCGATGCGCTCAGTTTCTCAGGGCACAAATTCCACGGCCCTAACGGCGTGGGAGGACTTCTGCTGCGTCATGGTGTCGGTTTGACTCCGCAAATGCATGGCGGACATCAGCAGGAAGGACTTCGTCCTGGAACCGAATCGGTTGCTCTAGCAATCGGCATGGCCAAAGCGCTCGAAATTTTTTACGACGAAGCCGTTGCTCGAGTTATGCGGCTCACCACACTTC
>CAYGQU010000633.1:0-1682 GCA_964352045.1 uncultured Planctomycetaceae bacterium | reverse complement strand
AGTCCTCTCTGAAAGCCCCGTCACCCTATCGGCTGGAAAAAACGCCTTCAGCATCCGCGAGTCGATCGACTATGCCGACTTCTACACCTACGAAGCGAGGTTCGTTCCTGACAATCCGCTCGAAGATACTTCGACACAAAATAATGTCGCTACGGCCTTTGCCCATGTCCGTGGTAAAGGCCACATTCTGCTTATCGAAGATTGGGAGCATCCAGGCGAATTCGATGGCCTCGTCGAAAGCCTTCGCTCTGAGGAACTCGAAGTTACCGTCCGCAAGAGCAATCGGCTGTTTGGGTCCCTAGCCGATTTGCAACGTTATGACACCGTTATCCTAGCAAACACGCCCCGCACCAGTGGCTTCGGCTCAAGCACTACCGGCGCTGTCATGACCGATACGATTAGTGGTTTCTCTGACGAACAGATTGACATGCTGGTCCGCAACACCGAGGAACTCGGATGTGGACTCGTCATGCTCGGCGGAGACCGAAGCTTCGGCGCCGGTGGCTGGGACGATACGCTAATCGAAAAAGCGATGCCCCTTGATTTTGAAATCAAAGCCGCCAAGGTCACGCCGGTCGGAGCGCTCGCGATGATTATGCACGCTAGTGAAATCTCGAAAGGAAACTATTGGCAGAAGCGAATCGCTATCGAAGCAATCGACGCCCTTGGGCCACGCGATTATGCCGGACTGCTCACATGGCAAATGAATGGCGACGAATGGCTGTGGGGGAAGTCGGCTGCAGAACCGCGCGGTGGGATGATCACGGTTGGCCCCAATCGTGCGTTGATGAAAGCCCGGACCGATCGGCTCAGCGTCGGCGATATGCCCCAATTCGATCCCGCCATGAAATTTGCTGCTGCCTCGTTTGCCAAGCTGACGAATCCGGTCCCCGCGATCAAGCACATGATTATTATCTCCGATGGCGATCCGTCGCCACCGACCAATGCGACGATGAACGCGCTCAAGCAACAAAAGGTGAAAGTCACAACCGTTGCCGTCGGAGCCCATGGCCCCCCCGGCCACCAAACAATGCAGCGCATCGCCAGCCAAACTGGCGGCAAGTACTATGTGGTGAATAACCCCAACGCACTGCCAAAGATTTACCAACGCGAAGCTCGGCGTGTTTCACGTCCCTTGGTGCGAGAGATGACCCCGCCACAGGTGCCACTCCTTGCAATGTCTCATCCGATTGTACAAGGCATCGAATCAATGCCGCCGATCAGTGGCTATGTGCAAACGACTGTCAAAAATAGTTCTCTGGTAGAAGTAATTCTCCGTTCGCCCGTGCCCAAAGATGCCGAGAGTTCGACGCTGCTAGCCACCTGGAACTACGGCCTCGGCAAGACGGTCGCCTTCACGACCGACGCCGGCGCGCGCTGGGCCAACGACTGGACTGCCTGGGAGGGATTCGATCGGTTTTATAGCCAAATGATCCGTTGGTCGATGCGACCCACGGGTGATACGGGCAACTTTACCGTCGCGACCGATGTCAAAGAAGGGCGTGCTCGTGTCGTGGTCGATGCACTCGATAAGAACGAAGAGTTTATGGACCTGCCAACGATCGGCGGTGCCGCGGTGAGGCCCGACATGAAATCAAGCCCCCTCGCGTTCGAGCAAGTCGCCCCAGGCCGTTACGTTGCCGAATTCGATGTCGATACACCTGGCAGTTACATGTTGGTCG
>CAYGQU010000632.1:0-1683 GCA_964352045.1 uncultured Planctomycetaceae bacterium | reverse complement strand
TATCTTTTGTCAACAAGAATGGCGGTCCCATATCGACCGTTGCTTGCGTCACTCTTCCCGAGCCATCTATAAGACAATGAATCGCTTTGATGGCCGAGGCGGTTTCGATCGTTAGCGGATTGCTTTGGGTTAGCTTACGATCCAATGCAAATTTGGCAACGCAGCGGATCGCATTGCCACACATGGCTCCCTCGGAACCATCCGCATTGAACATCCGCATTCGCAGATCAGCCTCATCTGAGCGTTCAATAAGCACGACCCCATCGCCCCCCACGCCAAATCGACGGTTGCTCAATCGGCGAATTGTCTCGGTCGCCAGGGGGGGCATCTCCTGTGTTGCATCGACATAGAGATAGTCATTGCCAGCCCCCTGCATCTTGGTAAATCGAAGAGGATAGGACATTTGGCGAGGGGAATAAAAAAAGGATAGAAAGCGAATTAGAGAAATAGGTTAGGCTTCAAAAAATTTCTGCCAAATTCCTGATAGGTAACAGTAGGCAAATTGTACATGAAAACAAGCCGTTTATCCTAGCAAACCTCGGGAAGCCTTCGGTTTGGCGGGGGTGGTTGGCCCTAGTTTTAGTTAAACTAGGGCTTGAATCGGTAGGGTTGATTAAGGTTTTTAACCCGTAAAAGACCTGCTAGTCTGGTAGTTCCAGCGTCCAATTATCATTTATTCACAACGGAATCCTTTTCGATGGTTTTGAATTCAGGCGTTTATGACTATCTCATCCGCACAATATCGTTTGGCTTGCTGCTTTCGCTAGCTCCGTATGCGATGGGGACGATCACGTTCACAGGCGAAACATCGCCAACCGGTCCCGGCGATGGTAATGTTGAAGTGACTCTTGAAATAGGCGTCGGCACTAACCCCGAGAATGTTGACCCACGCGCCACGGTTAGCGTCGATGGTGGAAGTTCGCTTGAATTTGACGAAGTTTACGTCGGCTCAGATGAAGGGTTCTTTGGCCGATTACTCATTGACGGAAATTCGACCTCGTTCGTCGTCGAAGAAGGGGGTAGCGCTTCTGAACCTGCATTGCAAGTTGGTCGTCATGGCGATGGTTATCTCAGTGTCACCGGCGGAGCTTATTTGAATCTTTCGAATGTTGGTTCCGATATGTCGGTCGGTGACAACACATCAGGATATGGCACAGCCATCGTATCTGGTGATTTCACCCTGCTTTCGATTGGGCAAGATCTGATCGTCGGTAATGCTGGCATCGGAAATATGGAAATTCTAGACGGAGCTTTAGTCCGTACGCTCGATGCTACCGGGGCTGGCGTAACGATTGGTTCTGCTTCTACCGGGGTCGGATCGTTGCTCGTGGAAGGTCAATTCAGTCGATTGCAGATTGGCGATGATCTTACCGTGGGTGGAGCGGGCGTTGGTACGCTAACGATTAGCAACCAAGCGGTGGTCGATGCCGATTCGAGTGGCAATAGTACGACGATCGGCACGGGGGGGCGTGTTGTGCTTAACAACGGGACGCTACGCTTCGATAACCTCACGATCAACGGCGTGTTAGAAGGGTCGGGGCTGCTTCGTGGTGATGGTGCTGGATCGGGTCTGGTGACGCTGAACGAGACGGCACGCCTTTCTAATCAAACGGGTGATTTACTACAAATCGTCGAAAATGTTAACAACCAAGGGAGCATCGACATCGAAGGGGGTGAAATCGT
>CAYGQU010000631.1:0-1692 GCA_964352045.1 uncultured Planctomycetaceae bacterium | reverse complement strand
GTGCCGACATATGCCTACCTGGAGCACAAGCTGAGCTAGTTGAAGCAGTAGCCAAAACAGGTACACCAGTTGTACTAGTTTACTTGTCAGGTCGTCCACTCGCTTTGGAAGAACAACTCGAATCAGCAAAAGCTGTCTTGTATGCATGGCATCCTGGCACGATGGCGGGCGCAGCAATTGGCGATATTCTGTTCGGCGATGCGGTTCCTTCGGGCAAGTTGCCCGTTACTTTCCCACGCTCGGTTGGTCAAATTCCACTTTATTACAACCATACCAATACGGGACGCCCCAATTCTGATGATTACCAACCACTTTTCCAAACGGAACTTGACGATCTCCCTCCAGCACAGTTGTACCGCTCTCACTATCTGGATAGTGAATCAACCCCCCTCTTTCCGTTTGGTTATGGACTTTCCTACACCGAATTTAAGTATTCGGGAATCGAATTAGAACCGAATCACTTAAGAGATACTGACCAGATCAGTCTTTCGGTTCGGTTGACGAATGTTGGAAAGCAAAAGGCAACTGAAGTTGTGCAAGTCTATCTTCGAGATCGTAATGCAAAAGTCGTTCGCCCCGTTCGTGAATTGAAAGCATTTAAGCGAGTTGAGCTTGCGGCTAAGGAATCTGAAATCGTCAATTTCACGATTCCTGTTAAGCAGCTAAGTTTTTATAACAACCAGGGTGAATTGCTAAAAGCGTCGGGTAAATTCGATATTTGGGTCGGCGGCGACTCGAAAGCAAAGCTCGGTACCAATTTTGAAATCATCGGTGACCAGGAGAAATTGGGAAACGAAACCTGGCAAGCTGCTAATGACATCGGCGAAAAGTCAAAAGACCCCGCCCTTAAGTAGGCATACTCTCGATGAAATTCGGGAGTCTTAGGTTGTTCAATCATCGGTCAGATGATTAGAATCGGGGCATAGTTCTTTCCGAGCTTACCGAAAAGCCTTAGGAACCCGCTTTGCCTCCCTCTCAATTAGTTGATCGGTTTGGTCGCAAGCACACGAAGTTACGCATCAGTGTAACGGATCGATGCAATTTGCGTTGCCACTACTGCATGCCCGCAGAAGGTGTTCCAATTGCACCCCGTGATGAACTACTTAGTTACGAAGAAATTGAGAAAGTGGTCCGAGTCGCTGCCGAACTAGGAGTTTGGCAAATTCGTCTGACTGGTGGTGAGCCCCTGGTGCGACAAGACTTGCCTCGACTCGTTGCGCAAATCGCAGCCATTCCAAGCGTTAAGGATTTAGCGTTAACGACCAACGCTATACTGCTCGATCAGCTTGCAGAGCCACTTTATGAAGCTGGCCTTCGTCGTCTCAATATCAGCCTTGATGCGCTTGATCCGCTGAAATTCGCTGAGATAACTCGGCGCGATCAATACGACAAAGTCATTACAGGAATCGAGAGAGCTCGATCCGTAGGTTTTGAATTAATTAAAATCAACGTCGTTTCTTTGCGTGGGATATCCGAGAGTGAAATCATCCCGTTTGGTAATTTTGCACGAGAGACGGGTCTTGAAGTGCGCTTCATCGAGTACATGCCTCTTGATGCGTCCAAAGCTTGGGAGAGAGATAAAGTCTTGTTTGCCGACGAAATACGTGCGATGTTGAGCGAAACGATACAGCCATTGATCCCAACCACCACCCCAACCAGACCATCGACAAACACCACCCCACCAACCCCCCA
>CAYGQU010000630.1:0-1696 GCA_964352045.1 uncultured Planctomycetaceae bacterium | reverse complement strand
ATGCGAAAGGGGTACCTTCTTTGGCTATGGCCGTTTGGTGAATGACATGCGTTCGATCCCCCAGATGCAACAATTCGGGGTTCCTGTAGTTTTCGATGCGACGCATAGCGTGCAAGAGCCAGGTGGTCTTGGCGGAGCAACGGGCGGTCAGCGTGAAATGGTCGAGCCACTCGCCTGTGCGGCTGTCGCCGTCGGTGCAGATGGCATTTTCTGCGAGACGCATCCCGAGCCCGACAAATCGCCCAGCGACGGCGCGAATATGGTTCCGCTTGAAGAATTGAAACCCTTAATGCAACGATTGCTTGCCATCCGATCAGCAGCGGGCTTTTGAGTCGTTGTTGAAACTGCCATTGAATACGCCTAAGTAAAATACCTCGCCCTTCGACACCACAAAATGATTCGCATGTCTCTTGCCTACCCCCTTTGCTATCGACGGTTAATACGGCTTATCCCGTTGTTTTTCGTCTTGTTAGTGGTTGGCGAAATTGGTTGTGAAAAACCCAAGTCGGCGTCGAACCGAACGAGTAACGATACTTCAAACCTCAGTGCCCAGCGCCGCGCTAGTAAAACAAATTCATTGTTTCGATCGATTGTATCGCAGCTGAATCGTCTCCCCGAATCGAACCAACTGGTGCTCACGCCCCCCAGCATCTTGCTTGATGCACGTAGCAGTACCGACGGACAGGATGTGTTGGCAACCCTTACCCGGCCGCCGGGCGTCGTGGAAGGACCATCCAACGTCATCCAAGTACCTAGCGGCAACGCGGGATTCAAGTCACTTGAAATCGCGCCGGGCGACACCATCAAGTATTTCATCATTTACGATCGGGATACTCGCGAACGGATACAGGAGAGTGGTGAAGCTGATATCGTTACCATGGATTCGATTGATCTGATGGTGGCACAAGTTCTCGACAATAACACGCTTATCATCGCCGGTGGCTTGCCTGCCGAGGTGCCGGTGTCCTCGAAGATTGAAATTTGGCGAAATCTTGATGATGTGATGAAAGAGATCAGCAGTCGGCTCGGTCGCTACACGGCACGACGCGATCCGCCACTTGCTTGGCAACCGACACCCGACAGCAACGAGATTCAGCAGCTGACCGAACGGCTCAATCAATGGCTTCGTCAAAGTCGATCGGCTAGTCCGGTAACGCAAGAGATTGATTATACGGCCCTGCTTGCCACGCTTCCTGAATCGTTAAGAAGAGATGAAAAACTTGCCACATTGTTCGAGCCAACTGAGCTTCGCGATGGAAAGTATTCACCTTACGAAACGCGGCTTGTCCAAGAAGCCACCTGGCTCGCTGGCGTTTCCCATTGGGCGCGGGGCGAAGAATCGAACGCACTGGCTGAGGCTCGCGCACTCTTTGATTGGACAATACGCAACGTGCAGTTGATCGAAGCTGCTGAATCGGCTCCCCACTTCGTTTGGGAAACACTGCTTTACGGCCAAGGAACTGCCGAGCAACGCGCTTGGGTCTTTGCCTCGCTCTGCGAACAGCAAAAATTACCCCAGGTTGTTTTGGAAGTTCCTATTGCCGATTCAGATTCGTCTTACTTGTTGGTTGGAGTTTCAGTCAAACAAGGTGAACAGCGGGACTTGGTAATATTTGACCCGACTTTGGGATTGCCAATTCCGCTGAGCAATCTCGATGCTTCGTTCGATTCAGTCGTTACCCTCACCGATTTACAG
>CAYGQU010000629.1:0-1699 GCA_964352045.1 uncultured Planctomycetaceae bacterium | reverse complement strand
TGCCGCGTAGGCCAAGCTCGTAATCGCGACAAACTTTGGCCACCACCCAACGAATCACCTACTTCAAAGCAGCCAAGTACGAAGAAATTCTCATCGAAGGAATCCGAATGAGCAATCTTCAATATACGGACGAACAACAACGTGCCTTAACAACACGCAACGTCGGTGTTGCGCTAGATGCAGGCGCCGGATGTGGAAAGACTTTTGTACTTACCGAACGTTACCTCTCGCATCTTGATCCCGAGAATAACGAATCTGCGTTATTGAGTGAAGTGGTAGCGATCACTTTCACTGATGCTGCCGCTAGGGAAATGCGCGAGCGGATTCGTAAGAAATGTCGAGAACGTTACTTACAGTCAGATGCGAAGAGTTCGTCTCATTGGAGGCAGATACTCGAATCTCTCGACGAAGCTAGGGTTTCGACGATTCACTCTTTGTGTACTTCGTTGATTCGCCAGTACGCGATTGAGTTGGGTATCGACCCTTCGTTTCGTGTGCTCGATGCACCTGAAGCGGTTGTCATGCGTAGTGAGTCGCTCGATGCGACTTTGAAGAAAAAACTCCACCTGCCAAACGGACAAACCGATACTGATTTGATCAAAGCCGCCGCCGAGTTGGGACTTTCTAAGCTTAAAGAATGCTTGCAAGCTTTGGGGGCTGAGGACGGGAAACCACGATTTATTACTTGGGCCAATCAATCGCCAGACCAATGTATCAAGGCATGGAAAACGTTTTACCAAAAGTACGTCTTGCCGATCTATGTGGAGAAATTACTCGCCCTACCAGCGGTGCAAACCATGCGTGAAATGTTGCCAATGGCAACGCCTAACTCCGAACGATTTGCGAAGCGAATTGCGGACATTACTGAAACCCTCGATGTCATTCAACACACCGATCAACCGCATGATGCCTTGTTGGCAATGTTGCCACTACTGAAAGGGCGATATCCCGAGGGGGGGAATGTTTCAATAGAAAAAGATTGGCCATCAAAAGAAATAAAGGAGCAGTTTACAAAGGTTCGTAAGTCAGTTCGTGAACTCTTAGAGAAGCAAAAACATCCGGCCACGCTTAATGATTCGACCCGTGCAGCGGAGCTAGGGATACAAATCCAACGTCTTGCGATTGCTGCTTTGAAAGATTATCGCGAAGCCAAACGGCAAGCGGGGTTACTTGACCAAGATGATCTGTTGATCGAAGCAAGGCGTCTGTTAACTTCCCAGGAATTCAGCAAAGAACAGCAGCGAATCGCGAGTGCAATCCGCATTCTGCTGGTCGATGAATTTCAAGACACCGATCAAAACCAAGTCGAAATCGTACGAGCCTTGGTCGAGGCAAAGCAATCTAACGAAGCGGACGAAGAGCAATCAGGTAATGAGCAGTCGGGAGGTTTGGCCGACGGCAGGCTCTTTTTTGTCGGTGACTTCAAACAATCTATCTATCGTTTTCGTGGCGCCGAACCGGAAGTCTTTCGTAGATTGCAAGAAGCAACGCCCAAAGCAGGGCAATTACCACTATCGACCAATTTCCGTAGCCAGCCAGCTGTTCTGAAATTTATTAACACGTTATTTGGCCGACTTTTTGTCGATGAGTACACCGACCTTGAGCCTATGAAGTCTCAATTAACGCCTACACCCGCGGTGGAGTTTTTATGGACCCCCGAGCCCGAGCCAACTGCTGGTAGAAATGCAGCGTTAAAGCC
>CAYGQU010000628.1:0-1701 GCA_964352045.1 uncultured Planctomycetaceae bacterium | reverse complement strand
TTCTTCTGCTAATCATGTCCTAAGATCTGAGCCAGCGAACATTACCTGGGTGGATAATGCAAGTTTCACGCATAACCGGCTATCGTCTGTTGTCGGCTCGTGAATAAGGCGACTTTTTATCAACTCTTCTAAAATTAATCTTCCTGGCCAGTTTATGCTTTTTACTTCAGAGAGATTCGGTTTACTGTCGGTTGGGCAGGCAAGCCACACCCAAAAAACAAACCATCCTAGGCAACGTTCTCAAAGCAGTATCTTAGCCATGAATAATCGCGTAGCACGCCACCTTGGCTTTACGCTAGTTGAACTATTGGTCGTAATCGCGATCATCGGCATCTTGGTTTCTTTGCTCTTACCTGCGGTCCAATCGGCTCGCGAAGCAGCACGTCGAGCCCAGTGCACGAATAATCTGAAACAGATTGGACTAGCTGTTCTTGGATACGAGGCATCGAAAGGCAAGCTCCCACCTGGGGCTCGAATGATCGTTGATGAGTCCAAAGGTTTTGAGATAGTCGAACGAAACAGCACCATTATGCTCTTCATCCTCCCTTACATCGAAGGAGGGGTGGTGTTTGAAGAGATTGAGCAAGATGGCTACGTCACTGATCAAAAACAGATTGCCCAAACAGTGATCTCGACATACTTATGCCCATCGCAAGACCATCCTCAACTGCTGGAAAGGCCGGGAACCACTGACCTGCTAGCCTCTTACGACTATGGCGCATCCAACGGATCGGCACGAAGGGGCAACAACGCAAACTGCTCCTGCAGTCAGCGTGCTGCCTGGAATGACTTTGCGATACGCGTTAAAAGGTTTCCTGCACCCAACGACAAAGATTTCTCAGGCCCGTTCTGGCGCCACGGACAAGAAGTCAAACTTACTAAAATCACGGATGGCCTTTCCAAGACTATTTTCTTTGGCGAAATCAAACCTGACTGTTCGCGGCACGCTTCCTCCGGCTGGGTCTATACAAACAACGGAAGCGGCATGTTTACGACCGTGGTACCATTAAATTTCGACTCTTGCGCTGATGAAGCGAGTTCGGTTGATGGTTGCCTAAAGAATTGCAATTTCAACTCGGAATTTGGTTTCAAAGGTCCTCATCCCGGGGGCGTTATGTTCTTGTTCGGTGACGGCAGTGTGCGATTGTTGGGCGAGAACATCGACCACGCCAGAGTGTTCCAATCGCTGGGTGATCGAGAAGATGGCGAGGTGATCGGAGTCTCGCTGTAGCATTGAAAAAATTGAATAATAAGAACTGGCATTACGACTGGTAGCGGAGGGGAAGGCTTGACCAAAAAAACAATAACTAGACATATGGCTTTAAACCAATACAAAGATCTCGTCATGGCATTTTTGGTAGTCACAATCATGCTCGCAACCGGCTGCAGTGATGGTCCGAGACTGGCGGAGGTCAGCGGTAAGATAACTGCGAACGGGAAGCCCTTGAAACAAGCTGGCATCACATTCTCACCTGTTGATGGTGGCAGGCCAGCCTGGGCAACGACCGACGAGGAGGGTCGATTCGTGCTGACAACGTTCAGTGATAAAGATGGGGCGCTCGTCGGGAGCCACATTGTCACCGTTGCTGAGCGTGATACCGACGTCCCGCAAGTCCCCAAGAAGGCGGACCCCGACTCAGGATCACTTTTTGCTGAGATGCCAACAAGATCGCGGCCCAACCATAGCGGAGAGGTCATCAG
>CAYGQU010000627.1:0-1706 GCA_964352045.1 uncultured Planctomycetaceae bacterium | reverse complement strand
GCTTTATGTCGCCAGGCCGTAGCCGTGTAGCCGGGAAGAAAAAGAACATAAGGCAAATCATTGTTCGTGGCGAAATCAACCGTCGCGAAGTCGAGCACCGCCGACACGAGAATCACCCCATTGAGCTACATGCGATACCGATCCTGTAGTCGGCTTGCTAAACCACCGGCACGGAGTCCTCCGTAGCTTTCCCCTAAGATGAACTTAGGCGACGACCAACGTTTGTATTTGCTAGTGTAGTCATGAATGAACTGTGAAACGCTTCGCAAGTCTTCTTCAAGTCCGTGGAATTGATCCTTCTTTTCCCCATCGCTTGGTCGGCTATAGCCGGTGCCTACGGGGTCGATAAAGACGAGATCAGTTTTGTCGAGCAACGAGAATTCGTTATCGATCAAACCGTAAGGAGGCGAGGCAAACGAGGCATCGTCCGGCAAGCTAACTCGGCGCGGGCCAAGCATGCCAAGATGCAGCCAAACGCTGCTCGATCCTGGGCCTCCGTTGAAGCAGAAAGTGATTGGTCGTGCTGGGTCGATCGTTGGTTTTCCGTCCTCACCCAAGCCGCCAGCCGTGTAGGCCGTAAAAAATATCTCGGCTTTCTCATCGCCCGAGTCACTTTTTTGGAAGATCTTACTGGCGGTTGCCGTATAGGCTAGTTCCTTGCCAGCGATAGTTACTTTGCCTTCGGTTATCGACACCTTTGACTTTTCGGAATCACCTTCGGTTTCTTTTTCGTTGCTTTCCTTAGCCTCTTTTTCAGTTTCTTTGGCGGCGATTTTATGATTGTCTGATTTCGTCTCTTCAGCCTGTGAGATGCTAATAGAAAAACTGAAAACTAGCGTACAACCAAACGCGATAAGGAACGTACGAAGTGACATTTTGATCCTGTTGTCTATCCAAAGGGGTAAAGCTATGACATGCCCAACTGCAATATACAGTCTTCTATGCTCAACCTACTATGCACTAAGAAAACGCCGATTGTGATTTGCTGACTAAAAGTCACACAATTTCGGTCAAATATCTCGATTAGACGACGCAAGTCGGCTAGGCTCGACCAAGAAACTCGCATGTGCGTGTGTCAATCTTGATAACTTCGCCCTCCTTAAGATACTCGGGCGCTTGAACTTGAAGACCGGTTTCGAGTGTCACCGGTTTTGTGCGGCCTGTGGCGCTGTTGCCTTTCACACCCGGATCGCATTGCGAAATAGTAAGTTCCACCGTCGGCGGTACCTGAATGCCAACGCATTCGCCGTTGTATACCAACGCCAACATTCCTTGCAGTGATTCCGTAACATATTGCATTTCAGTTGCAACATCTGCCGCAGCTACAGAGTACTGTTCGTAGCTTTCCGAATCCATTAGATGGATTGAATCGGCATCGGTGTACATGAGTGTCACTTCACGCCGCTCGAAGTCAGCATCTTCAAGATTATCGGTCCCTTTGCAATTGATGTCGGTCTTGTTTTTGGTGATCAAGTTGCGAGCGCGGAACTTGTAGATGGTCGCACCGCCGCGTGCTGAAGGGGACTGAACCGTGATGGTCTCAAGAATGTGTGGAGTTCCGTTGTGATTAAAAACCGTGCCGGTCTTGAGGTCTTTTGCTAGCATCTTGTTGCCACGTTGTTGGAATGAGAGCGGATTAGGGAGGGTCGTAATGAGTCGAGAAAACCTTGGCAGTGGGGGCGATGCCCTCATGCGATCGCTCTATA
>CAYGQU010000626.1:0-1706 GCA_964352045.1 uncultured Planctomycetaceae bacterium | reverse complement strand
GTATCAGGGCGATCCAACAGATGCACTACCCGATCGAACAAATCACTCGGCGAAGCTTCACTCCAAGATTCTGTCCGGCGTGAGATTTCGCTTCCCAATTCGAGCAAGGCCCCGCGCGCCCTAGCCACAAGGGTTGATTCATTCCAACTCTTAGTCGCTTCTCGAACTCGCGGATGCTCGAGCAACTCGTTGAGTGTCGGAATTTTTTCCAGCAGATCTTTAGGAAGCATGGTAATCAGTCAATTGGTTCATCAAAGCGAGCAAGGCTAAGTTGGGCCTCGTAAGAGCTTTGTAAGCTGAATCCAATGGGTTGACTACCACCCTTGCCACCAAGAGTTTCCTTGATGACTTGCTCTTAACCCAATATATTTTTCGATTCTTACTACAAAAACTCCATTCGCTATTAAAAAAGCAGTAGATAATGCCCAACAATTTACTTTATTAGCAAGATTCATACTATTCTTCCAATCAAATAGAATCGTCGGCAAGAACGACTATGTTACGATTTTAGTCAAGTTACTCTTAACGAGGACTACAGATTTTAAAGCTTAGTCGCTAGGATGTTATATCTAAGCAATTTCTAAACTTGACGGCATAGAGGGATTTCATTTCCGAGCGAGCATTAGACAATTGCTCAATTCTTCGAGGACCTGATGCCAGCGACAAAAGTAAAACAGATTGGCAAACATTTCACGCCTCCGTGTCTAGCTGAATTAGTAGCCAATCGAGTTGTTAAGCGACTGAAGGGACGAGATGGAAATCTTCGTGTTATGGATCCATCGTGTGGTGATGGCAATCTACTTGATGCGATCGCCAAATCCATGTCCCCTAAGATGCTTTCAAAAACTGTTTTGGTTGGCATCGAACAAGACCCTGACTCATTTAACCTGCTTCATGATCGACTCAACAATTATGATTGCGCAGGAATCGAATTACATGAAGCTGACTTTCTTGATTACTTTGAAGATGCCACGCTTTTTGCCCCCCTGTTGCAACTAGAAAAAGTTGATGCGATTATCGCAAACCCGCCCTATGTACGCGCCCAAGTCTTAGGTGCAAAACGGTCTCAGGAATTATCAAGACGCTTTAATCTATCTGGACGAGTAGATCTTTACCAAGCATTTCTAGTAGCCATGGCTAAGCAGCTGAACACCGATGGCATCATGGGAGTGATTACTTCAAACCGTTTCTTAACTACGAAAGGGGGCGCTTCGACACGCCGATTCCTACGAAAAGCTTTTGACATTGATGAAGTATTTGACCTTGGAGACACCAAGCTTTTTGAAGCAGCTGTCTTACCAGCTTTAGTTTTTGGGCATAGGATTGATAACTACTGTGACCGTAAAAACAAACCTAAGTTTGTTCGAATATACGAGAATGCTACAGACCCAAATATTAATTTCAAAAAGAAAGACCGTGTTATCGACTGTATCAACGAGCCGAAGAGCGGTTTATTTAAAGTTGAAAATACAGGCTATCGCGTAACAACCGGTCCTTTACTGATACCTAGCGACGATGACGCACCATGGGCGATGCTCGAAGACAACGAAGCCAATTGGGTTGATCAAATCAACCAAAAAGCGGTTTGTCGTATTCAGGATGTTGCAAAAATTCGAGTAGGAATCAAAAGTACGGCAGACAAAATTTTCATTCGTTCCGATTGGGCAATGCTCGAAAAAGATATACGCCCCGAAGAAAAGTATCTC
>CAYGQU010000625.1:1446-1708 GCA_964352045.1 uncultured Planctomycetaceae bacterium | reverse complement strand
GTTGAAGGGCCTGCCGACAAGAGTTATGGCATTCACGTCGCCCAGCTTGCCGGCGTCCCGCGAGCCGTCAACGACCGTGCCGCCGCGATCTTGGCCGAGTTAGAAACTTCGGATGACAAGCATTCCGTAAAGCCATCCTCAAGCAATAGTGGTGGCATGCAGCTCACGCTCTTTGAAACGGCCGAGCACCCGTTGCTCGAAGAATTGCGTTCGCTCGATGTCGATCGCACCACGCCGATGGAGGCGTTTGAGTTACTCCAAG
>CAYGQU010000625.1:0-1436 GCA_964352045.1 uncultured Planctomycetaceae bacterium | reverse complement strand
TGGGTGGCAACAACCTTCACACGCGAGTTGCTTTGTCTACGATAGTGCCTCAGTTCTAGTGAGTCCGAGTGATTGTCGGTGTGGCGAAGCCACAAGAGGTGATCGAGTATCTGTTTTAGACTTGGCAGAGGAAACCGTAGTGTTTTAGCACAGGGATAATCAACCCCTACTCCTCACTGCTGGACAAGCCAGCAGTGGCACCCGCCACCCGGTGATAATATATCTACTCTTCGCTCGTCAACGACTTAACCACCTGCTGCAACTCGCGCCGCGTCGATAACGAGTACTCAATATCAAACCAAACGATCTTGCCGTCGGCGTCGAGAACATACACACGAGGCATGCGTCCCGAGCCGAGCGTCTTTTCCGCTTCTTGTTGGCTAATGCGTAACGCGGTAATTCCGTCGGGAGTTTGGGCCACCGAATTGGTGCTAACCGTAACGACACGAATCCCTTCGCTCGAATAAAGATCAGCCACTTCGGGGCCAAGATCGGCAAGCAATGTGTCGGTCATCCATCCCCCGTTGCCGTGCAGTGCGATAACTGTCCCTTTTTCGCCACGCAATTGGTCGAACTGCATCGCTTGCCCAGCACGGGTGCGGAGATTCAACGTGGGCAACGGTTCTCCTACGCCAACTTGGCACATCTCTTTGTGGTTAGAAGACATTAAAACAGCGGGGAGGGCGATCAATAACGAAGCAATCGTGTTCATCAAAGCCTGCTCAATCGGAAGGGTCCTAAAAAACGGTTGGTACCCACTATTTGACGCCTGCCACGCCGAATGGTCAACAACCCCCCAAGTCTCTCTAAACTACCGTTAGTCATTACCCATTCTGGATTTCGTCGAAGAATAGAACGCGGAGGAAGCAGATTAAAATAACCGACACAGATTGAAATGGCGGAGCATGAAACCCCAAAGGGGTGGTAGCAAGTAACCAGGGACGTGAGTCCCTGGAACCGATTGTGAAATTAAAGCAAGCCCCGGAGAGGCGACAGAGAAAATGCGTTCTTTTGACAAAATTCTGCCGCCCCTCCGGGGCTCCTCTGCGCTCATAACTCGATCCAGGGACTCACGTCCCTGGCTTATCGCTGTCGTCCCTCGTGGACTTTTTGATTCTAGCCTCTTACCCCAAGCCTCTAGTCACTTCCCCCTGTCCAAGCGACAATATCCCTTGGCATATCCCCTACCCTCCTTTTGACTTCCCCTTTCGCCGTGGCAATTCCTGATTGGCAACTTCCTCCCGGCGTGACGCGTGGCGTTTGGGACTATGCCCAATCCGATAGCGTCGCCGACGACTACGACAACTACCACGCCTTCAACACGCTCTTTGAGTTTGAAGAGCAAGTTTTGCGAGAAGAATTTGGTCAGCCGACAGTCAATTGCATCATCGCCGACCTTGGCTGCGGCACGGGTCGTGCCTTGCTGCCGCTTGTAC
>CAYGQU010000624.1:0-1712 GCA_964352045.1 uncultured Planctomycetaceae bacterium | reverse complement strand
CTCATGGCCGACGCCGTTAGTCGGATGACTTGCCCCAGCTGCAAAGCGATTGGCTTGCGTGCCACGGAGGAGGATCCGACAGATGACGAAGACGATTGGCTCGCGGCGGTGCTCTGTACCATTTGTCGAAAGCCGATTGATCCTGAACGGGTCGAGGCGTTACCTGGAACTAAACAGTGCGTCGGCTGTCAGGGAAAGGAAGAGGCAGGTGAAATCGAAGAAGAGCCCGACTTTTGTCCCAAATGTGGATCGTTAGTCGAAATCCGCGTCAGCAGGGGCGGTGGTATCGCACGCTACAAGCGATTTTGCACCGCTGGGTGCCGAATCTAGCGAGTATTTCCAAATTCTCACTCGCATTTAGCTGCTAGAGAATCTAACCCTGGCTGGGTATCATAGTAGGCTACTTCCCTCTGAGCTTTGGTTACTGAGCATTTTCTCATTTGTTTAACTGTCGAGCTATGCCTGCCGTATGAATTTCGCTACCCGACACTTCACTGCTTCAACGCTGATTGATTCGCAACATGTTTTGACACGCATGATGGCATGCCTTCTGCTGAGCTTCGTAGCAGTCAATGCTTTGGCTGAAGGCTACCATGAGACGAGCGATTTCGCCGATGCTTCGGAAGAGGTCGAGCGTTATGTCAACGAGTATGGGGCGAAACAGACTCTGCTTGTTGTTGATATCGATAACACCCTACTTGCTATGAATCAGCCGCTTGGAAGTGACCAATGGTTTGAATGGCAAGAATACCTCTTAGAGCACGAGCCAGATTCGCCCAATTTGGTTGCCAAAAATTTCTCAGGCTTACTCGAAGTGCAGGGGCTTCTTTTCGCTGCTGGTAAAATGCACCCACCACAAAAAAATTTACCTGACCTATTTGAACAATCGCAATCGCTAGGAGTACCAACCATTATTCTCACCTCACGGGGTGACGAATTCCGTGCTGCTACCGAACGAGAACTCATTGGTAACGGTTACGAACCTGCTCGAAACGCTGTGAAAGTCAAGGGGCTAACACCTGGCACCTTTGCTCCTTACGATCTAAACAACGTCAAAGCTGCTGGTATTTCATCCGAAGAAGCCAAACTATTTGGCTTGAAGCAACCACGGCTGGTTAGCTATGGCAAAGGCATTTTCATGTCCGCTGGACAGCATAAGGGGGCCATGCTCATCACGCTGCTTCATAAAGCAAATTTCCAGCCCAAAGCGATTGTCTTTGTCGATGATCATGGCCGGCATGTGAATCGCGTTTACGATGCGATGTCACGCCGCGGAATTCCGACAAGTGTTTACCATTATCATCGCGAAGATGATAACGTTGCACACTTTCGGTATAGTGATAAGCAAGATGTCGTTCGACGTTGGGAGTTGCTTAATGCCGCATTGGGTGAAGCCTTTGCATCGGATGCGAGCGAATCGACCGACAAGCCACTTATCGAATCTTCCAATTCGAAAGTCGAGACTCAGCAGCCAGCCATTGTCAAAGACGAAAGCAAAGCGGCCATGAAATTAGTCCCAGCTGAATCGCACTGAATCATCATCACAACTTCTTTCCTTAACGAGTCCCTTTGTGGCCCAATACGAACTTCTTGCCACAAGCGGCTTTGGTCTTGAGACGCTCGTTCGACGTGAAATCGAATCGCTCGGCTACGAAGCAAAGATCATTTCACCCGGCAGGGTATTGTTTCTAGGCGATGAATCCGCCATCCGA
>CAYGQU010000623.1:0-1717 GCA_964352045.1 uncultured Planctomycetaceae bacterium | reverse complement strand
AAAGGGGCTTTTATTCTAAGGTAATTCTTAAGCTAAAATCTTGTTGCCGGTCCGTCGGCTAAAAAACATCCTACCCAGGTTACTGGTATGAATCAGGAAACGATTATTCGTCTCCCTCTTCACTCTTCTGCTTGACTTGGCTCGCAAGCATTTTTGCAGGACCAAGCATTTGACCTGAAAGCGTCATTGCAGGACCCATGACTTGACCCATCAGAGTGCAAAGCATCTCAGTGCGAGTTGGCCATTTGCTGACTGCTTTTACTTCCTCGGAAGAAAGCTTGGCACCATCCATGACTCCGCCGAGGGTATTGAGTTTTGCAAATTCCTTTCCCTCCGCTAGTTCGGTGACTTCTTTGGCAAGCGAGACAATATCCTCACCTCCCCAGACGACCGACATAGGTCCCGATGCCCCCTCAAAAGCAGGTGCTAATACGGTTCCTTCGGTAGCACGGCGAGCCAAGCTATTCTTGATCACCATCATGTGCATATCCTTGTCACGCAGACGCTTGCGTAACGCAACATTGTCGTTCACTTCCATGCCGACAGTTTCGACCAATAGCAACTCTTCCACACCTTCAAGGCGATTGGACAAGTCTTTGGTCATCAGGCTTTTAACGTACTTGCTCATGGCAATGAGGCCTCGTTATGCGGGCTTCAAAAAATTGAATGAATGGGGAAGCCGATTAGGGCTAATTATCAGATTGGTTTAGACAGCTATCCGAACGCTTGGGCTCATCGTGGCGCTGATATGAGCACCTTTCACATAAACCCCTTTCACACCTGCTGGCTTCATTCCGACAACTAGGTCAACAAAAGCAGCGACATTGTCAGCAAGTTTGTCGGCGTCGAAACTCAACTTACCAACAATTGCTTGAACATTGCCACCTTTGTCGTTACGGAATTCGACCTTACCCGCCTTGTACTCACCTACGGTGCCAGCAACATCGGGTGTCACCGTTCCGGCTCGTGGCGAAGGCATCAAGCCGCGAGGACCTAGAACACGACCGAGGGGGCCTACGACTTTCATCATGTCGGGAGTGGCGATACAGACATCGAAGTCAGTCCAGCCATCAAGGATCTTCTTGGCGAGATCCTCTTCACCAACGTGGTCGGCACCCGCTTCTTCAGCGGCCTTAGCAGCAGGACCTTTGGCAAAGACAACAATACGTTGCACCTTACCAATACCATGGGGCAAGACGATCGAACCACGCACGATCTGGTCAGCTTGGGTGTGATCGACTCCCAGGCGAAGAGCAACTTCGACCGACTGGTCGAACTTGGTACCATCAAAACCCTTGAGGACATTAACTGCCTCAAGAATCGGGAGTGCCTCGGCAGGCCGTTTGGCCGTGAGGGCTTTCATTCTTTTCTTTAGTTTTGGCATCGGCTTCTACCTTCATAATCGCTTTGCCACCGATTCGAGCCAGGGCACAATGCCTGCAATGAATTCAACGAGCAAAACTAGGCGAAGTGTGGTTCCAGCCGTTCGAGCACGATCTTTGATCGGAACGAACGTCCCACGCCTCTCAATAGTGTGTCTAAAATTATCTAATAGCTCAACGATCCTTCGCCGAGCTAACTTATCTTACAAACTTTTATTCTTACGCATCAGTCTTCAACAGCTTCAGTCTTCTACAGCATCAACCTTCAACAACTAAGCCCATACTGCGGGCGGTGCCGGCGATCATACGCGAGGCGTGCTCGATGTCGCGAGCAT
>CAYGQU010000622.1:0-1718 GCA_964352045.1 uncultured Planctomycetaceae bacterium | reverse complement strand
GGCGACGCCGAGGTGGTGCAAATCGATTTCGATCCGGCCATGATTAGTTACGCCGACGTCCTCAAGATTTTCTTCCGAACGCACAACCCGACAACGCTCAATCGCCAAGGGGCCGACGTAGGCACCCAATATCGTTCGGTCATCTACTACCATAACGATGAACAGAAAAAAGTCGCGGAAGAGATCAAACAATCGCTCGACAAATCGGGCGCTTACGACGACCCGATCGTAACCGAGATCAGCGCTTTGCCAATTTTTTACGAAGCGGAAGCCTACCATCAAGATTACTTTGTTAAGAATCCTGGCCAAGGTTATTGCCGTGCGGTAATTGCTCCGAAGATGGAAAAATTTCGCAAAGCTTTTGCCGATCAGCTAAAACAGGACGTGCCAAAATAATTTATTTTAGTTTTGAAACTGAGTATTTCCCTACTTCAATCTCCCACCACATAAACTTAACTAATATGAACACCACCTTGATCGGAGTCGGCCTACTTACTGTGGTGCTCGGAGTGACTACCAAGGCCTTGGCTGAAGAACCCCAAGCACTTGATCCTGAAACAACCAATTGGGCAAAGGTCGATTGGAAGGCTCGTCTGACACCCGAGCAATTCAGAGTCACCCGGCAAGCAGGAACCGAGAGACCGTTTAAGAATGCGTACTGGGATAACAAACAAACGGGCGAGTACCGTTGTGTTTGCTGTGATTTGCCTCTCTATTCATCAGAAACCAAATACCAATCGGGCACCGGCTGGCCAAGTTTTTTCCAACCAATCAGCGACCAAGCTATCGCCGAGCATGAAGACCGTGGTTGGTTTAGTGTACGGATCGAGACACGTTGTGCACGTTGTGACGCCCACTTGGGCCACGTCTTTGAAGATGGGCCCAAACCAACTGGGTTGCGATATTGCATGAACTCCGCGGCACTAAGGTTTGTTCCGCAAGAAACAAATACCTCGGTAAACGATCAGCCGACGGATGAGTGACTTGTTCTAAGAATTGAGACTTATGCCGTTTGCAATTACAATTAGAAAGCCTTTTGCTTTGTTCCACTCATTAAGCCTCCTGATCGAGACACACTTCTTTGAATATGCTCCTTAATTCAAGCGTTGCGATCCTGGTCCTCTGCAGCTCCATATTTTTCTCGTCGTTTGCCGTTGCCCATGAAGGGCATTCGCACGAGAATCAGATCGACGTCGATTCTCCTGTCGAAAGCCACTTGCCTAATGCCCGTACGGGAACTGGTGAATATCTATTCCGCTATCGAGCTGATCTGAGCATCCTTCCCAAAGAAGTTGCCGAGGGAATTAAGCAAGCACATGGTGGTTTTGCGATTACTCCAACCGGGCATATTTATTTTGGGCTCGAAGGGACAGGTATCGTACGCATTTCGCCCGATTTAAATACGATGGAAATCGTTAATCGTTCCGAAGTCATCCGCGAGGGTGGCCTGCACAACACAACCTATACGGATCGTGACGGTGGTTTGCTGATTTTCCCCGATAATAAACGGGGGGAGATACACATCACTTCTCTTGAAGGGGAAGAGCTAAAAAAGTTAGGTAGACCACAGGCTGAGATTCAGACCTACTACGCAGAGCCCAACAATAGCTACAACCCAACTGACACCGAAGTAGCACCAAACGGAATGCTCTACATCACCGATGGCTATTCTCCAAGTAAATTTGTCCTTACGGCTGATCTTGAGAAGGGGATTTACA
>CAYGQU010000621.1:0-1727 GCA_964352045.1 uncultured Planctomycetaceae bacterium | reverse complement strand
ATTTGTTGATGGACATGCAGGCTAACAGCTTTCCGTGGTTGTAAATACAAAACAAGATCGAAAGATTGGCCTTGAATGTTTGCTTTTCGTTTTTTTTCTAATATCGCTGCGACTTGATTTGCTACGAATGATTGGTCGCTTGGGTTGAGGTAAACGACTTCCTGGGCGGTGTTATTGAGCAAAGATTGGATCTCGGGGAAATCCTGCTCTTCCAACTTGCCTATGACCAAGACCTTGGGGGGAAATACTTTTGCGTTACCCTTCCCCTTAGGTAAAGCACCTGTCGTTAGTCCACATCCTTTGCCACGCAATTGATTTGCTCCTTGAGAATGCCTTGTACGATTTGGTTCTCTTCTTAACCGATCATCTGAATAGTCAAAGAGTGAGTTGGGTAAATTAGGCATATCGGCAGAACAACTCAGTCGGGGTGTTACAGAAGGCGTTGGTGGTAAAATTTCACTGCATGGTAGGCTAGGCTTTTTAGCGAGTTCAGGCCATGCCGATCTCTCGCAAGGGGCCTCGTTCAACATTAATCGAAGGAAAAAGTAAGAATTCATTCTTATGACAGCACCCTGGTGAAACGGGCCTTGACGCCCTGACCGGATTCCAAGACCATCCCGCTGCCTTTAACCAGTGGCCCAATTGCCCTAGTGGCCCCGTCACCCTAGTGGTCAATTTACCTTAGACCCACTGGTTGAGAGTACTTGCATGGAGGCAGGCACTCGGTCGAAGGCAAGCTAAATCCCGCTGGCAATTACCCACTGGCATGGAGGCCTGTGAACTGTGCTACCCGGTCCTAAGAACCATCGCGTTGCGTTATCACACGAGCCGCAAAGCGTTCGAGCCCTTTTACCATCGGCTTCGTTCCTACCGAACGATTGCGATCCAGTTTGTCAGAAATTGACAACCGATGCCTCGACCGTCGAGCCAGGCGACCTCTACCTTCATCTTGAAGAATGCGATGCGGTGGGGGCAGAATGGGCTGTCGAACGCGGAGCAGCTGCGATCATTGCCGAGCGAGTTTTGCCAGGTTTGACAGCCCCGTTGGCTGTGGTTGACGATATTCGCATTACCTACGACTTGCTCCGCGAAACCTTTCATTCACCCCTATCGTCAGATTTCGACGATAGCGAATCCGTTGGTACGACTCCGTTAGTTGCGATCGGTGGTTCAATTGGTCGTTCAACGGTTGTTGAACTCGTTGCATCCATCGCATTATCCCAGGGCCAAACAATCGGACTTCGGAATAGCGATTTGGAAGCCGATGGGGGAGGCCTTGGCCATCCTACCGAACGTGTTGATCAATGGTTATCTCGTTGTGATGCCAATGAAGTTGACTTGGCATTGTTGGCGGCCAATCCTGAACTGCCGAAAAGTCAATCGTCACCCGCAGTTGCCTGTGTAACAAGCCTACGTTGTGATGGCTTGCAAACCGATGCCACGCGGCGATGGGAATCAACGGCCGAACATCGCTATGCGGTAGAAAAATCGCTAGGGAAACTAAGTGCTCAAACAATTCTTGTACTCAACGCTGACGACGCTGACTGCCTTGCCTTGGCAAGTACGCACACTGGTAAGCTCCTTACCTACGGAGAATTGCCACATGCTGAGGTGCGTGCGATGGCAATTGAATCGCACACGAATGGTCAAGTATTTATTGTTAGTCATGGCAAAGAATCGGCAGCCCTATCGGTTTCGATACCTGGCTCTGCTTTCCGATCGAATTG
>CAYGQU010000620.1:0-1730 GCA_964352045.1 uncultured Planctomycetaceae bacterium | reverse complement strand
GGTTGCTTGTTCGAGGTTGCGAACTTGGGCAGGAGAAAGATCGTTGTCAAAGACAATCACATCTGCCTCAGCCCCCGAAACCATCTGCTTTAGCTGCTCAAGCTTTCCTTTACCGACGTAAGTCGTCTTGTCGGGAGCGAGCCGCTTTTGAACGAGTCGGCCAACGATTTCAGCACCAGCTGATTCGACCAGCCCGGCGAGTTCGTCCAAGGGCTCTTCATTGCGTGAAGGTTGATCTGGTAGCTCAACGCCGACCAAGATAGCCGACTCGCTGGCAACGCTTTGTTTACGATCAGATTCCATTAAGCAGTTGGTTCTTTCGTTGGTTGGATTTGCATAGGCAGGGGCTCCCAAGGTGGCACCATTTACTAAGGCAATTCTTATCGCCCTTATACTCTGATTATAGTTCCTACGCCAAGGTTGCCTACGATGTTCTGCTATCGCGACTAGCAAAATAATCGTAATCTCTCAAAACATGCAAAAAACGCCCACCGAGCGGATAACCGCTTGATGGGCGTTGGATAAGACTTTTTTCGGCAAAAGAGGTTCGGACCCCTCTTTACCGAATCGCAGAAATATCGACTTAGTAAATATATTCCAATCCAGCGTGCCAACCATGGTAAAACGCTTCGCCGTTGGTTGAGATTGGGCTGGTAGTGAGGCCGTTGACTTCACCATAAGGCATTGCCGTATCAAGGTTATCGCCGGCTAGAACCAAGTCGCTGATGTATAGCACTTCGTAACCTACTTTTGCTGACAGGGTCGAAGAGATATTCATCACCGCTGACAAACGGGCTTCTGTTAAGAAAGCAACGTGGTTGCCATTTCCTTCCGAAACGCTTGTGGGGCTTCCATCCGAGGCCGAAACACTACCACCCGTTTGGTAATCGTTGTTGTAGATACCAACACGCATGTCGCCACCAACCCTGAGGCCCTGCATCACCGTCATCCAAACATCACCTCCCGTTTGGAAACCGGCTAAGCGGTTATCGGTTTCAAAGTTAATGTTAATCGTTCCACCATTGGGTGCGTTATTGATTCCCGAATCAGAGAAGAAACCGAACTCGTTATTCAAGTGCGTGTAGCGAAAACCAAACAACAGGGTTCCGCTAATGCGTGGACTATAGCCGACCCAATAGCGTCGGAAGCTCGCTTCGGCGGTGTGCAATTCAGATTCGTAAGTAACGCTATGCTGTTCTGCGTTGTCGGTCTCTTCAAAGTTCTCACCTGTTGGAGGACCCGCTGAACCCGGAACTCCTAATAGGCCGTTGGTTTGGGTGCCAAATCGACTAAAGAGCGAGAATAAGGTTTGGTTTGAGTTGGTACCTTGTTGGAAGACTGTCGCCCCACCACCTTCGTTGTAAAGGCCACTGTAGGACAACTCGAAAACAGACAACGCCCCTACATCAAGCCGACCAGTTAGGCGGTAACCGTTGCTATCTTCACCACCAATGTCGCCACCAGTTAACGCTTTCTGGTTATCTAAATTGGCGAGGTCGTCGTTAGCGAATCCAAACGAAGAGATAATCGTCGAATCACCAATCGGTGACTTCGCACGTTGGTATCGCAAAAACTCGGCTGAAAAATCGAAGTAGTGGGGGCCACACTGTTCGGTGTTGGGGCCATAGCCCGGATTGCAAAGCAATCCGCTGATAAGTCCACACTTGCTGAGTAAACCACCGCCATCGCATTGGCCCCCGCATTGGCCACCATAACAACCACCCCCACCG
>CAYGQU010000619.1:0-1734 GCA_964352045.1 uncultured Planctomycetaceae bacterium | reverse complement strand
AACCACCACGCTTACCAACGTGTCGCTTCGCAAGGCCACAAGTGGTGGGAAATCGACATGACCTATTGGGTCATCTTGTTGATGGAAAAAACCGGCTTAGCTTGGAAGGTGGTTCGCTTGAAGGATATTCCTAAGGGAACGAAGCCTGCTTAGCGGTTAAGTACCACGACATTATAATCGAAAGAGCGGAGATCATTGATCCCCGCTCTTTTTTTCTTGTCCCTTTTTGAATCCGTTCTAGATAATCTTGAGTAGCACCGATTGGCACAGAGTTTACTCCTGTGCCTATCAACTTTCCATATGAGACAGTTGAGCAGGGTTTACGTACCTAGCTAACCAACTGCTAGTCGAATTTCACGGAAACAATAGCACTATCTCTACAATATAGATTGGAAGATTCGATGCTTTCATAAGGCTTTCGCATGCAACCCAATCGCCCTAAATCTCTTCAGCCGACCCAATCGAAACCGAAGATTTAACCAACAACCGGTTCTAAATCTCGCCGATCAAGACCCCTTCAAGGCATTTTTCGCCACGAATCGACATTTCCGGCCCTTTTTCGGGGCCTGACCGCTTTGCAGTCAGCGCCTATTTCGTTAAACTTCCTGGCTTGCGTACTGGAATTGACCGAAAACTTTAGTGAGTGCGGAGCCGACGGCGGCCCGCCCAGGAGCAGGTGCAGCCCCCGCGATCAACAGCGGAAGGGGACTTAAGCACCAGACGAAGAACACGCGGAAGAATAAAAAAGATGCCTCTGACTACTGAGCAAACGGACGGATTGGTTAAAGAATACGGCAAGAGCGATACCGATACCGGTTCGCCTGAAGTGCAAATAGCGCTACTAACCAACCGCATTACTCAGATGACCGAGCACATGAAGCTGCACGCCAAAGATTACTCTAGCCGTCGCGGATTGCTCCGCATGGTGAGTCGTCGTCGTCGCTTGCTCGATTATGTCAAAGGTAAGAACCCGCAGATGTACCTCGATCTGTTGCAACGTCTCGGTATTCGTAAGTAAGTTTTTCTGTGTTCGTTATGCACAGATAAAAACTACATTACGGTTCGTTTGGCGATCTCGATTACGAACTATCTCATCTTCATAAAAGCGTCCAAGAAGTTAGCATAGGCCTGTGCCCACTTCTTTGCGTAGGTTGGCTGAAGGTGTTCATAATTCAATTCGAGTATCAGTCTCATCTTCTTCCGTCTTAACTTAATTCTCACTAACCTTTCGTCGTGAGATGGATCTCGGCCTCTGCCACTGCTCCTTGGCGCGTTTTGTATCGTTTGAAGCTTCATAGCTCAGCACAATTTATCCTAAGACCTGTTATTCGATAGGCCACGGGAAGTATCTGGAAAAGGAATTTTATTTTGAAGACTATTCGCGTTGAAAAACAAATCGGCAAAGGTGTTCTGAGCATCGAGACGGGCACCCTTGGTAAACAAGCAGCCGGCTGCGTGCTTGTGCAATACGGCGAGACGGTCGTGCTGACCGCTGCCGCGACGAGTGATCCTCGCCCTGGCATCGACTTCTTCCCCCTTACCTGCGATTACCGCGAACGATTTGCTGCGGCGGGTAAGTTCCCCGGAGGCTTTCTCAAGCGGGAAGGACGTCCGTCCACAAAAGAAACATTAACGGCACGATTGATCGACCGTCCGATCCGCCCAATGTTCAAGCCTGGCTTTAACGACGAAGTTCAAGTCCAAGCTTTCGTTATGTCAAGCGATCGTCAAAAC
>CAYGQU010000618.1:0-1741 GCA_964352045.1 uncultured Planctomycetaceae bacterium | reverse complement strand
GATGCACCGCATCGCCTGCTTCGGACTCCTTGTGGTAGACAAAAATCAAAACACGAAGGGATACACCAACTCGAAAACCGCTCTAGCTATCCGAAGAAGCGGCGTAAGTTCGTAGTGCCGCTTCTTCAAGGGAAACCCCTTCGTGGACGAGTTCGAAGACCAAAGTTTGTTCGGGCCAACCGATTGCCGAAAGAACCAGATCAAGGACACTTTCGGGGCATTCTCCGTTGAGTTCGATCCGATGCATCAGCGGCTCGGGCACGCCCTCGGGCTGATACTCGTGCATATGGCCATTGAGTCGCCAAAAGGCATCACCCTCATGTCCCGTTATGAGAAAGAACCCGTCGGGTTCACAATCGCAGTGGGTGGTTTCGAGCAGTTGCTGCTGAATCGCTTCAAATGAATTGGGAAGCGTTGCGAGAAATCGGGGTGGTCCACCGACTTCGTGTATAAGAGTTTGCAGCGATTCACCTCGCAACGTTACCGCTTGGCCCACCTGGGTACTTTTTGGTTTGGCGAAAACGTTAGCGTTGAATTTCAGCATAAATACAATTCGATAGAGAGTTGCTGAACCTGTTGATCATGTAAATCCTGATTACCTTTTTTTGATCTAAGGAAAGCAATAGGGGATCAACAAAATAGAGTTTTGTTCCTGATATATTCGTGTGAATTAGTTGCGGTTAATTCCCAGGCAATTTGTGGCCCATTTTATCGCGTTTCGTTGCCAAGTACGAAGCATTCTCGTTGTTGATCGGCGGGATGATTGGAACCTGATCGACGACTTCCAGATCGAAGCCACCATAGACGACCGCGTCGAGTTTTTTTGGGTTGTTCGTTAGCAAGCGAATCTTTGAAAGACCCAAGTCTTTTAAGAGTTGAATCCCCACGCCATAGTCACGAGCATCTGCCTTGTAGCCCAAAGCGAGGTTCGCTTCGACGGTATCCATGCCGTTGTCTTGGAGATTGTAGGCTTTGATCTTTGCAGCCAGTCCAATGCCTCGCCCCTCTTGTGGCAAATAGATAACGGCGCCGATTCCTTCGGCTCCAATTTGGCTGAGTGCCATTTGCAATTGGTCACCACAATCGCAACGGAGCGAACCCAAAACATCGCCGGTAAAGCAGCTAGAGTGGAGTCTAACGAGTGGTGCTTCGCTTTTCGTCAGATCACCGAAGACAATGGCGACCGGCTCCATCGCCTCGTGCTTGACGGTGTAGGAGATAATCTTGGCATCGCCATGCTTGGTGGGTAGCTCCGCTTCGGCGCTACGTTCGACAAGCTTCTCGCGGATTCGGCGATAAGCGATGAGATCTTCAATCGTAATGATTGGCAAATCAAATCGCTTGGCCATGTCATGAAGCGATTCTCGACCAGCACGGTCACCCGTTTCGTCGAGGATTTCGCATAGGATGCCGGCAGGCGTTAGCCCTGCCATGCGTGCCAAATCGACCGCCGCTTCGGTATGTCCGGCCCGACGCAAGACCCCCCCCTCTTTGGCCACAAGGGGGAACATGTGTCCGGGGCGAACAAAATCGGCAGGCTTACTTTGAGGATCTGCCAAGGCGCGGATTGTCGTGGCTCGCTCTTCGGCGGTGATCCCCGTTCGTGCGGTTCGATGATCGACCGATATCGTGTAGTTGGTATGCAAAGGAGCATCGTTGAGAGAATGATCGACCATCATCGGGAGCCGAAGTCGTTCGGCCGCATCAGGCAACAGGGGCATGCAAAGCTGTCCCCGGCCAT
>CAYGQU010000617.1:0-1745 GCA_964352045.1 uncultured Planctomycetaceae bacterium | reverse complement strand
CACCCCTATCGAAGATGCTCGGGCGATGGCGGGAAAAATTGTTTACCAATTCCCCGATGGCACCGAAGTTGATTTACCCGAATTCCAACCATCGGCAGACGGCGAACCTTTTAACTTCCGTCAGTGGAAAGCCGATCAAAACGAATTACATGCCACAAAGACTGGCAATGCTGAAAAAGGCGAAGTCGTTGGTCCCCAACTCCGCGTTGCTGGGCGCGTCGTCCTCAGCCGATCAGCTGGAAAGCTTGTCTTCATCAACTTGCGAGACATGACAGGTAACTTGCAGCTCATGATCGGCAAGAAGCAAGTCGGCGATACTTGGGACATCATGGACAAGCTCGACTTGGGTGACCTCATCGCCGTCGATGGCAAATTGGTTTACACCAATACAGGTGAACTAACCATCGCTGCCGAGTCGGTAACCTTCGTAACGAAAAGCCTCGAATCTCCTCCCGAAAAGCACCATGGTCTTACCGACACAGAACAACGACAGCGAATGCGTTACGTTGATCTAGCATACAACGAAGGGGTGATGGACCGCTTCCTCGCCCGATCGGAAATCGTGCGTAGCATTCGCAATACACTCCATTCAGAACGCTTCATCGAAGTTGAAGGTCCAACACTGCACGGCATTGCCGGCGGCGCAGCCGCTAGGCCCTTCGCAACACACCACAACACGCTCGATATGCCACTCAACTTGCGCATCGCGCTCGAGCTGCACCTCAAACGGCTCATGGTTGGCGGCATCGAACGGGTCTTCGAGCTAGGCCGAGTCTATCGCAACGAAGGAATTAGCCCTCGGCACAACCCAGAGTTCACCATGCTCGAAGTTTACCAAGCCTACGGCAACTACGAGTCGATGATGGACCTGACCGAATCAATCATCGTCGATGCCATAAAAGCTGCGACTAAAACAGAAAGCTATGTGCTCCCTTGGGGCGATACAACAATCGACTTTACCCCACCTTTCGAGCGAAAAACCTACAACGAACTCTTTGCCGAACACGCGGGCGTTGATCCAGAAGATGCCAATGCGGTTCTCGAGCTAGCCAAGAAGATTGGTTTTGCCGTCGTCGATGACGCGGGCAACGCGCGTCACCCTGACGTGATCAAGAACGAAGTCTTTGAAGAAAAAGTCGAAGATGCCCTTATCGGTCCGATTTTCGTTACCGACTACCCAGCAAGCATTTGCCCGCTAACGAAACGCAAGGCCGACAACCCTGCCGTCGCCGAACGGTTTGAATTGTTCGTCCAAGGGATGGAACTCGCCAACGCCTACACTGAACTCAACGACCCGGATCTGCAAGAAGAGTTGTTTAAAAACCAACTCGCAGGTCTCGACGAAGAAGAGTCGATGGCCAAGATGGACGACGATTTCATCCGTGCCTTACGACACGGCATGCCCCCTGCAGGCGGTTTGGGAATCGGCATCGACCGACTCGTGATGCTCCTAACCGGCTCGCAGACGATCCGCGATATCATCCTATTCCCGTTGTTACGCCCCGAACAGAAGTAGCTGTGTAGTTTTCTAGGGTGCGTCGAGACGCACCGCCTATCTAACTCGCTGCAATCGGTGCGTCACGACTCACCCTACGAATTAAAAACTTATGAATAGCTCGAAAGCCGAAGACCTTGCTAAGCTAATCCTCCGCCTCGCCATTGGTGGGATGATGCTTTTCCATGGCATCTCTAAAATCCAAAACGGTATCGGTGGCATCGAGGCGATGCTAGCCGCCAAGAGTTTA
>CAYGQU010000616.1:0-1746 GCA_964352045.1 uncultured Planctomycetaceae bacterium | reverse complement strand
TCATGATGGCGGGCTACGACCGTTATGTGCAGGTCGCGCGTTGCTTCCGCGACGAAGACCTGCGTGCCGACCGGCAGCCGGAGTTTACGCAGCTCGATATGGAGATGGCTTTCATCGAAGATGAAGACATCATGCACCTGATCGACGGCATGGTCCAAAAGCTGGCGAAGGACGTACTCGGTATCGACGTCGAACTGCCACTTCCGAAGATGACCTACGACGAAGCGATGCGTCGCTTTGGCCATGATGCACCTGATTTGCGTTTCGGTGTCGAGATTGTCGAACTGACCGACCTGGCTGCCAAGAGCGACTTTGGCGTCTTCAAGTCGGTTGCAGAAGCGGGGGGCCACGTTCGGGCGCTCTGCGTACCAGGCGGATCGGACCATTACAGTCGTCGTGGCATCGACGCATTGACGGAGTTCGTCAAAGGTTTCGGCGCCAAGGGGCTTGCTTGGTTCCGCGTCGAGGCGGTCGATGGCACGCCGACGCTCAACTCGAACATCGCCAAGTTCTTCACCGACGAACTGAGGGCCCAAATGGCCGAACGGCTCGACGCGAAGGTGGGCGACCTCGTTCTCTTCTCGGCCGACCAATGGCTTGGCACCTGCAAAGTGCTCCATGCACTGCGAACTAAAGTCGCCGCTGAAATGAATCTTTACGACAAGAACGCAATGAACTTCTCATGGGTCGTCGAGTTCCCCATGTTCGAGCGGACCGAGGATGCGGACAACCCCCAAGCCGAAGGGCGTTGGTCAGCGATGCACCATCCCTTCACCGCCCCGCTTGATGACCATGTGCAGTACCTCGACTCCGACCCCGGCAAGTGCCGTGCGAAGGCATACGACTTGATTATCAACGGTTCGGAAGCGGGCGGCGGCACGATCCGAATCCACGACGCCGAAGTGCAGTCGAAAGTCTTTAGCCTCTTGGGCATCGACAAAGAGACCGCCAAAGACCGCTTCGGCTTCTTGCTCGAAGCGTTGCAATATGGCTGCCCACCGCACGGCGGAATCGCCTTAGGCATCGACCGCTTCATTATGCTGTTTGCGAAGCTCGATAATATTCGCGACGTGATTGCTTTCCCAAAGACGCAGAAGGCGACCGACATGATGACCGAAGCCCCTGGCTTGGTCGATGCGAAGCAGTTGAAAGAGCTTGGCATTAAGTTGGATCAGTGAGGTGGGGAGGTGGTCAGCTATCAGCCCTCAGTAAAAGAGGGGACGCTGATCGACGGTAGGATTGTCACGGATTAAGATAAGAAATAGATTAAGAAAAGCCCCGCCGGGGCTTTTCTTATGCGTTGACATTGTCCCAGGGCCTTGCGCCCCTGACTACTCGCTGGCGTCCCTCTGGGACTAAAAATTGGACACGTTGTGTTCGTCGTGTCGTTGTGGTTTTTCTTTCAGAGAACGCTGGTACCTGGGTTCGCACCCACCACAGGCCTCCCAGCTTGACGGCAGGGGCTCTTAGCAACTCTTGCAGCGATGATCCCTCTTTATCCGCGATCATCTGCGTCCCCTTTTCAGCTGACTGATCAATTCAGATTGCTGAAAGTGGTTAGGTCACTACAGGTAGATTACGCCCGAAACAGCGATCTTATTGGGTTCACCATTTGAGGCCGAATTGCTCGCCGCCTGAGGGACCGCCGGTGCCCCCTTTAAGATTCTTATCGCGTCGCTTTGGTTTTCGCGGTGCGTCGGCGGGTAAAGGCATGTCCTCGTCGGCAACTTTTTCTTCCTTCACCGG
>CAYGQU010000615.1:0-1746 GCA_964352045.1 uncultured Planctomycetaceae bacterium | reverse complement strand
CTGTTTGCCGATCAGCATTTTAGCTAGTGGTGGCTGCTTATCAGGATGACTTGAATTTATCGAGCATCCGCCCTGGCGAACCCATCCCGTGGTACCCGCCGTCGAGGTGAAGAATTTCGCCTGAGACGCCTGAGGACATGTCGCTGAGCAAGTAAACACCACTTTTGCCAACTTCCTCATGGGTAATGTTTCGCCCAAGTGGTGCCATCGCTTCGTAGAGTCCAAGCATTTCATCGACGCCGGCACCACGACCCGAGATCGTCTGCAAAGGACCAGCTGAAAGGGCGTTAACACGAATATCTCGGGGGCCAAGGTCAAAGGCCAGGTATCGAACCGTTGCGTCGAGGGCCGCCTTGCAGACGCCCATGACGTTGTAACCAGGGACAACCTTTTCTCCACCAAAGTAGGTGAGTGTGAGGATGCTTGAGCCAGGGTTCATGATCTCTTTTGTAGCACTGGCTAAAGCCATGAGGCTATGGACACTAATCGCCATTGCCTGCTTGAAGCCCTCTCGACTCGTATCGACCGTATCTTTCTTCAGGTCCTCTGGCGGGGCAAAGGCGATTGAATGTAGCAAGAAGTCGAGTCCGCCACCGAACTCAGCGCGGCATTTCTCAACAACGGCTTCAATGTGATCATCATTAGTAGCATCCATCGGTTGTAAGAATTTGCATTTTGGATTGCCGTCGGTCAGCTTCGTAACGCGACCAAGATTCTTCTGCCTCGCATCGTCGGGTCGGTCGGGCATATAGGTAAAGCCACAATCGCCCCCTTCGTTCATGATCCGATCAGCAATTGCCCAAGCAATCGACTGTTTGTTGAAGACCCCCGTTACAAGGCCCGATTTTCCTTCAAACAATCCCGACATATCGAAATGACTCCTGCAATGAATAACGACTCGTACCAGCGAGGATGGTAGCCTGATTATCGTGACTTAGGAAGGTGCGGCACGAAGAAAGACGTAGCCCAATTTATCGCGCGTCCCGGTATTGAGCTGATCGAAACCGATTTTTACAAACAGAACCTGTCCATTCTGCAAGATTCGGTGTTGCAAATTAGTTGCGCGACAGCACAATAAGAAGTCATCATGACTACGACGCGATTTAACGAATTGACTTCCGCTCTGTTGGCCTTGGCCAATGAAGTAACTAGCCCCGAAGCCTTTGATTTGGCTGCAATCGCCGAGATCCGGCAAGTGACTGGTGTCAGTTGCGTCGCTTTTTGGCGGGCAACGCCACCTACCTGGAGTTGCCTTGCTTCGGCGGGCAAAGTCGGCGCGGAGCCCCCTTCGGCAGTTATCGAAGCACTCGACCAACTCACGCTCATGAGCGACGATCGGTGGACTGCTGCCTGCGTCCCCTCGATTGGTCGTCATCAACCCGACTTGCTGGCCGTTGATGGCCCATTGGATGACTCGCTCTTTGCTTCGCTTGCCATGACGCTCGGTATGATCCGCGCTTTGGTAACTACCCGGAACTTGTCAGAACAAAGGGGGGAGCGGCTTGATGAAATGCTTGCCATCTCAATCGCATGGGGCGAAACGAGCGACCTTGGCGCGCTACTCAATCGAATGGCTGAATCGGCAGCACGCTTGTTTGATTCAGACCGCGCGACAATTTTTTTGTGGGATCGTTCTGCAGGAAAATTAGTTGGGCGCCCCGCGCTTGGTTTGCCTGACGGACTTGTTGTTCCCGACAATGCCGGAGTGGTTGGGCAAGTGGTTCAAACGGGCGAGCCACTTCGCAC
>CAYGQU010000614.1:0-1752 GCA_964352045.1 uncultured Planctomycetaceae bacterium | reverse complement strand
CCCCCATGCCGAGCGCACACGTTTTGCAGGCGTTATGGCTACGCATGGCACGCCAGAACTTGAGCGGACCGCCTGATTCTCGCATCTTGCGGATCGAATACCAGACGGCAGGCCAACCACCACCAGTTCGTACACGTTTCATCGACGGAACCTGTTAGCTGGTTAGAAAAAGCTATTCGACTTTGTTTGTATCAGCTTCTGTCATTGTTTCTGAAGTCGGTGCAGACATCGCACAGCGGAAACCAAGATGCGACAAGCCCGTATCGGGGCTGCATGCCATGCGTGCTGCTGGACGATAGCTGGCGCAGTACTGATCACTACAAAGATAGGATCCACCACGTTGTATCCGTTCGGGCATGTTAGGGTTTTGTGGGTTGAATCCTGAGGCAGGGCCCTTCGGATTATCAGCCACCGTCGCGCCGTTAGCCTTCATGGCTGCTACGCGACGAGCATAGGTGTCGGGACGATACCAGTCGTTGGTCCATTCCCAAACATTACCAGCGACATCGACAAGACCATAGCCATTTGCTGGATAGGTGCCAACAGGAGACGTTAGCTTGTAACCATCCGTTGCTTTGTTATCGTTAGGGAAATTCCCTTGCCAAATATTGGTTTGAGGTTCTGTATCAGAAAGTGGTTCGTCGCCCCAAACAAAGGGCATGCCATCAAGGCCACCTCTTGCAGCGTATTCCCATTCCGCTTCGCTTGGCAGCCGCTTACCAGCCCAGTCGGCATAGGCCTTGGCATCAACCCAGGCAACTTGCACGACGGGATAATCGTCTTTGCCTTCGATGCTACTCTCAGGTCCTTCGGGATGACGCCAATTTGCACCCTTGGTCCAACTCCACCAAAGACTCACGTCATGCAGCGGAATAGGGCGTCGGGTAGGCATAAAAACTAGCGATGCAGCGAACAATTGCTTTTCATCTACAGGGGGTGAGCCTGGTGGCATGAGCGCGTTGATCTCTTCGGCAGTCGGTGCCCTTTCGGCAACGGTCTGATAGCCGGTCGCTTCAACGAATTGCGCAAACTGGGCGTTCGTAACTTCGGTCCGATCCATCCAAAACCCGTCGATCTTCACCCGATGGATTGGCAATTCATTACGACGACCTAACGGATGATCTGAACCCATCGAGAATTCGCCAGTCGGAATCCAGACCATGCCCTCGGGTGCTTCACCTCTTGTCTCTTCGGCGATGGTAATTGATAAGGGTAAGCTAGCAAACATTAGCGTGAGCGTAAGCAAGCAACTGACGTGCTGTTTTGCTACAAGGGTTTGCGCAATGAGTTGAGGTGTGAGCTTATCCATAAATAACTGTAGGGTGAGAAGAATTGGTGCCGAAATATCAATGACCAGACTACCCTACCAGTATACCCAATAATCAGGCTGTACGGAGTGCCGCCTCGACGCGGCGAATCGCATCACTCAGGTTGCTACCCCCAGCGCTACTGAGTGAGGTTGGCTCGGGGTTAGCTAGTAGTTGCTCAACACGCCGATGGGCTGAAATCACGGTGCTGTGGCTGCTGCGGTTGAAATAATCAGCAATTTCGCTCCAAGCGCTGCCGGTCATCTTACGGGCTAGCCACATGGCTAGCATGCGGGGTTCGGCAATGGATTTGCTGCGTTTTGACGATCGAAGCGAAGCCATATCAACACCAAAGACTTCACAAACTGCTGTCTGAATATCACGCAACCGGACCGGCGGACTTGCTAGACGATTCGTGTCGCTTGCTACTTTTTCAGCTAATGAT
>CAYGQU010000613.1:0-1754 GCA_964352045.1 uncultured Planctomycetaceae bacterium | reverse complement strand
GGGTGGCAGCGAATAGCCAGGGGCGTGAGCCCCTGGGGTAAAAATCCTTCCAGGGGCTCACGCCCCTGGCTACATGCTGTCGTCCCTCCGGGACTTTTACTATTTCTACAAACACTTTCTCAATAACCCCAACGAATCCCTATGCCTTTCCGATTCGATAAACTGACTCACAGATCGCAAGAAGCGGTGCAACATGCGCAAGAGCTTGCTGCTGAGGTGGGGAATCCACAGATTGAACCGCTGCATCTGCTTGCTGCGCTTTTGGTTGAAACCGACGGCGTCGTGCGGCCCGTGCTTGAGAAGATGGGCGCGAACGTTGGTCAGCTAGCGCAAATTGTCGAATCGGAACGGAAGCATCTTCCTAAGACTGCCGGTGGTGCGCCGCCGCAGGCGTCTCGCGAATTGCAAGCGGTGCTCGAAAAATCGCAGGCTGAAGCCGACGCGATGCACGATGAGTTCGTCTCGACCGAGCACTTGTTGCTTGCCTTGGTGAAGACTCCGTCGAAGGCAAAGGATGCGCTCAAGCTTAATGGCATCGACGAAGCTGATCTGCTCAAGGCACTTCAGCAAGTGCGTGGTTCGACGCGCGTTACCGACCAAACGCCCGAGGGAAAATTCCAGGCTCTCGAAAAGTATGGCATCGATCTGGTCGAACGAGCCAAAGCGGGCAAACTCGATCCGGTCATTGGCCGCGATGCGGAGATTCGCCGCGTTATTCAAGTCCTTTCACGCCGTCGTAAGAACAACCCGGTGCTGATCGGTGAGCCAGGCGTTGGTAAGACGGCCATTGCCGAAGGACTCGCGCTGCGCATCGTGCAGGGAGACGTCCCGCTCAGTTTGCAAAATCAACGAGTGATTGCTCTCGATATGGGTTCGCTCATTGCGGGCACAAAGTTCCGTGGCGAATTTGAAGAACGACTCAAAGCGGTATTGAAAGAAATCGAAGATGCCGCTGGTTCCATCGTTTTGTTCATCGACGAATTGCATACGGTCATCGGAGCGGGTGCGGCCGAGGGGGGAGCCGACGCGGCGAACCTGCTGAAGCCAGCATTGGCCCGGGGTGACCTGCGCTGTATCGGTGCGACGACACTTGATGAATACCGTAAGCACATCGAAAAAGATGCGGCACTCGAACGGCGATTCCAACCCGTTTTCGTTGGTGAACCGTCGGTCGAGGATACGCTGGCGATTTTGCGTGGCTTGAAGCCACGTTATGAATCGCACCACGAGGGGGTGAAGGTTAAAGACTCGGCCCTTGTCGCAGCAGCGGAACTTTCGAGCCGTTACATCGCCGATCGGCAATTGCCTGACAAAGCGATCGACCTCGTCGATGAAGCGATGAGCCGCCTGGCGATGGAACTTCAAAGCGTGCCGACTGAGATCGACCAAGCGCAGCGCCAGCTTGTACAGCTTGAGCTTGCGGCTCGGCAGTTGGCCGATGAAACCGAAGAGCATGCCCAGCAACGGCTTGAAGAGATTAATGCCGAGATGGAGACGGTACGCCAAGAACTCGCTTCGCTGCGTGAGCAATGGGAAGCTGAAAAATTGGGCGTCGGTTCGTCGGCCGATCGGCGTAACCAGCTCGAACAATTAAAGCTCGAAGTCGCTCAGCAGACGGCGAAGATAAACGCCGCCCAAGCGTCGGGACAATTGATCGATGAAGCAGATTACCAAAAACTGTATGAACTGGAAACAAAGAAGTCTAAGCTCGAATCAGAGTTAGCCGAGGCCGAATCCAATGCCGATGAAGTGGC
>CAYGQU010000612.1:0-1754 GCA_964352045.1 uncultured Planctomycetaceae bacterium | reverse complement strand
CTACAAACGACAATCACTCGTGATTGAAGCCGTTGCCCAACTCCGAAAAATGCCAGGCCTTGAGAATCTCAAGTATCGAGTCATTGGCGGGTGCATCGACGACTATCAAAATGAACTCAAGCAACTTGCCAAGCGACTAGGCGTTGAAGAAGCGGTTAGCATCGAAGGACGTATCACCGACGAAGAGGTCAAGCAGGCGCTTGCTGCGGGCCGGGTCATGCCACTGATGAGCCTCTGCGAATCGTTTGGGATTCCAACCATTGAAGCAATGTCCTACGGCACGCCCGTCGTTATCGCCGACTGCTGTGCCTTGCCTGAAATCTGTGGCGACGCCGCGATGAAGGTCGCCCCCGATGATCTCGATGGACTCGTAGTAACCCTCAAGAAGTTGTTGACCGACGAAACACTGGTATCCCAATTAAGGGCAAAGGGGGCCGAGCGAGTGGCCCAATTCCAGTGGAGCAAGATCGGCGCCGAGATGGCCGACGTTGTCGAGTCGATGTTCTGCTGATTCAATGTGCAGCTGAGCCGATGCTCGGAAAGGCACGGGGTGCCTTGTCTCATGATTGCTCAGGCCTTTTTACCGAGAGTAGCCCCCTCAGCGATTCACTTGCTCATCTTGATAGCCGGTATGAGCGATTGGCAAGATGAGCCTCTTACCTGCCGAATCGCCTAGGATCACCTTGTGCTTGCTAATTCTTTACTTCGGTAGAACCGCAAAGAAAAGTGCCGAGAGGGCTAGGACAACGCCGGCTGCGATGCCAAGAAGATTCCGATATAGTTGGTGCTTTTCGATCTTCTGTTTCACGAAAGTGTCGGCGGGTGATTCGATTTTTTTGAAACCGTCGATTTTAAGTGGCTCGTAATTCGATTTCCACATGGTCCAGACTTGCAGCGGCGTGAGTCGATCGATGCCGATGTCGAGCGATGCGGAGCGGGCTTCGAGGTCGAACGGGGCAGGGGGGGCAGGTTCGTTTATCATGAACCAGCCTGCTCCACCGGCCAGTAGCAGGCTCGTGAGCAATCCGACAGTGAAGATGCCTTGCCGTAATCCCCAAGAAGACTCAGCTCGAGGCGATGCCCCGCTTTTGCCATGGCTTAACTCTTCTCGTGGAAGCTCGTTAAGTTTCCTAAGCGTGGGAACTTCAAGTTCCTTGCCGCAATCGCAATGAATACGGTCACCCGCTTGGCTTGTTGAGACAGGCGTCGATTGACCACATTCGCAGGTAAGTAGATATCTAGCAGCCAAGGGGGTCTTTTTGGGTTAAATGGAAAGGTCTGGGGGGAAGCGATTTCAACCGTTGGGGCCAGAAAATCAAATATCGCTTATCAGGTGCTTTAGTTCTAACATCCTGCTATCGTTGCTGCCACGTCGGGGTCGAATGGTTCATTTCTCTATAACGGAAGATATGAACCTCTATTACCGAAGAAACGTAACAAATTTGAATTAGGCTAATCCATCATCTTGACTTGAGCGAGCTAATCGAACAACTATTTCTTTGCTCGATAAGTGGACAAGGGAACTCATGGGTAGCCTCAAATCATTTGTCCAAAGAACTCTGCCAAAAAGGATATCCCAGGAATTTCTTTCAAGACTTGGTGTTTCAAGGCTCAGTTCGAGGACTTAGTCAAAGAGCAGCAAGGGTGCCGTTTTTCAAGAAACTGATTCTTGCCAAACAAGCTTTTTTATCCCCATTTTTTCCTCTTCCAGAGCTAGACGCTTTGGCTTGGTTGAATACAATTATGTGGTTGAC
>CAYGQU010000611.1:1255-1766 GCA_964352045.1 uncultured Planctomycetaceae bacterium | reverse complement strand
ATTAAACAAATCAAAGGATTGAAATCGGTGGCCGTTGCCGATATTAGTCTCGCTAGAGCCGAGCAATTGGCTCAAAACCATGGGATCAGCGAAGCCTATGGATCGCTTGAGCAGATGCTCTCTAGTTGTGATTTAGATGCGGTGCATATTTTAACGCCTCCTTCTTATCACCTCGAAGGGGCTGCCATGGCTCTTGGGCACGATGTTCATGCTTTTCTAGAGAAGCCAATGTGTGCGACACTTCAAGAAAGTGAAGAGTTAGCTCAAATAGCGCAAAAATCTGTTACCTATGTGGGGGTAAACCATAACTTTCTTTATCAGCCTGTCTATAAGCAATTAAAGCTTGATCTCCGGCAAGGCAAGCTAGGTCGTCTCGATTCGGTTGCGATCACATGGAACAAACCCTTGCCACAAATCAGCCACGGTCCTTTCAATGCCTGGATGCTTGAGCAGCCAGGTAATCTGATTTTAGAAACCGGACCTCACTCGGTCTCGCATTTGCTCGACCTAG
>CAYGQU010000611.1:0-1245 GCA_964352045.1 uncultured Planctomycetaceae bacterium | reverse complement strand
GGATATCCTGATCGATTAGCAGTACTGGCAAATGATCGTGTTGAGCTGCCTAGAGGAAAGCACACCTATCGACATTGGGGCGTATCGGCAACATGTGGACACATTACGGCACAATTGCATTTCTCTTTTGCACCTGGATTTAGCGAACACTATCTGCATGTGCGTGGAAGTCATGGTACAGCCATTGTGGATTTTGAGAACAATACCTATCACCTCGAACGCTCGACACGTTATTCGCTTGACATTGATCGCTATGCACGTGTGAGGAAGGCAGGTGCTAGCCTCCGCAAGCAAGCGGGAAGCAATTTGTGGCAATATATTGCTTCCAAATTCCACCTTTCCAAAAACGGCAATGCCTACGGTATAGGAATTCGTGAAAGTATCGAAGCTTTTTATCAACAGCTTGGAACAACTTGTAAACCTGATCGACAACAATCGGCTGATTTTGGGCGCGATGTATTAGCAGTCTGTGAGCAGATTGTTTCCAAAGCTGAAGAGAGTAACCAAATCTCATCGGTTACATCAAGCTTTCGTAATGCAAAATTACCACCTGAGAAGGTTTCTGACGAAGGAGCAGAAGATAAAAATTTCCTGGAGGAGGCGATTAAAGAAAACCCCATTGCACCCATAGTCGAGCTAAAAGAAAAAGTTCTGGTACTTGGTGGCACAGGCTTTATTGGTCAGGAATTAGTTCGCCAGCTAGTAGAAGCTGGGTATATGGTGCGACTATTTTGTAGAAATCCAGCAAATATTGGTGACGAATTTTTACGCCCCGAGATTGAGGTTTTTCGAGGTGATCTAACCAATCAGGAGGATGTCGATAACGCACTCTCGGATATTCAAACGGTATTTCATTTAGCACGCTCGAATGTAAATAACTGGGAAGATTACGAGCGGTACGAGATTGCACCGACAGTCGCGTTAGCAAAAGCATGCGTTAAAAATAAGGTAAGTCGGTTCATCTATACCGGTACGATCGACTCGTATTACGCTGCTTCACCTCTGCAGGTAATAACGGAAGATACGCCACTCGATCCAGCAATCGACGGACGTAACTACTATGCTCGTGCAAAAGCAATTAGCGAGGAACGATTAAAAGCAATGCATGAAGAAGAGGGGCTTCCTCTCGTAATATTTCGACCTGGTATCGTAATTGGAAAAGGAAGTAGCCCCTATCATTGGGGGGTCGGCATGTGGAGTAATGATTCTTGTTGTCAACTCTGGGGAAATGGAGAAAATTATCTG
>CAYGQU010000610.1:0-1773 GCA_964352045.1 uncultured Planctomycetaceae bacterium | reverse complement strand
GGGTAGCCCTACTGACGGCGATCTTACTTCGTCGCTCTTATCGGTTGCTTGGTAAACGGCGAAAGGGGAGTAGTAGCAAAGTTATCGAAACGCAGCCACGGCCCGATAGCGCCTGGAGCGGCTCGCACCAAGATGCGCACGCACGGATGAATCGCCAAGAGGTCGAACTCCACGAAATGGCCCGCGACGTGTCAGCCCAACTCGACAGCAAAATGATCTTGCTCCAAGAGTTGATGGCTCAGAGTCAAAAACAAATTGATCGGTTAGAAAAGCTGCTAGATCAAGCAGGCAAGCAAAAAAAATAGTGCATCACATGAGACACAAGTCAATTAGACCATGAGCGGTAAGTGTCGGTGACTAGAGATATTGGTTACTAGTTTTCTCTTCGGGCGCTAGTGTATAAAGATCGTTTATAGCGTCTTCACCAATTCTCTAATCGCGGCGTCCCCCACAGCGGGTTCTTGGCAAGTTTCTCCTTCGCAGACATAAAGAGTTGGCTCTCCGTTGATCGCCTGCTTGCCGGTGAATAAATCTGCCAGCAGGGGTGACTGGTCGCCTGCTGATATCCGACCCGACAAGATGCAGCGGGGCAAGTAGCGGCTTCTGATTTCGGCCAATAAGGGTTCTGCCTTTGTAGCAGGACCCACCAAGACTAGCTCTTGCGTCGGGCCCAATTGCAAGTCGAGAGCGACAAGCATTTGTCCCATCGCACCGGGAGCTTTGCCCATGAGTGCCGAGGAGGCCGTGAGGGTTTCATTCGCTGCGTTGAGGTACTTGGCATTACCGGTCAATTTGCCCAAACGAATCAGTGCCGTTGCTGCCAACGAGTTGCCACCCGGGGTGGCGTTATCGGTTAGCTCCTTGTTGCGGATGATTAACGATTCTTGGCTCGATGCTGTGTAGAAAAATCCGCCTGCTCCCGGATCGGAGAATTCTTCGAGTACTGTCTCAAGCAGCTTTGCTGCCTCATCGATTCGTTGTTCATCAAACGTTGCTTCGTAAAGTGTGATGAGGCCGTTGGCCAGGGCAGTGTAGTCATCAAGGAACGCAGGTTGCTTTGCTTTCCCATGACGCCATGTGTGGAGCAGGTTTCCTTGGGCGTCAATGAGCTTCATAAGCAAGAAGTCGGCCGCTTTTGCTGCCGCCGTGATGTAACGGGGCTCATTGAGAATCGCTCCTGTCTGGGCCATGGCGTCAATCATTAGGCCATTCCAACTGGTGATGATCTTGTCGTCCAAGCCAGGTCTTGGCCTTGTGGCACGAGCTTCGAGCAATTTTGATTTGGCTACAGCTAATGAAGCACCAAGTTCTTCGGGTGGCATACCCATTAGGGTTGCCTGTGTCGCAATCGATTTGGGAAGATTCAAAATGCTTCGGCCTTCGAAGTTGCCTATGGGCGAAACATCGAAGACGCGACAAAAGACATCGGCTGACTCTTCACCAATGATTTTGCGAACTTCTTCGGACTTCCAAGTGTAGAAAAGTCCTTCTTCGGCATGCCCCTCTTCGGTAGCTTTGCCGTGATCGTCAAACGGCAAGCTGTCAGCATCTTCGGTGCTATAAAAACCACCTTCGGGGTGTGTCATGTCTCGCAGCACATAGTCGAGCGTTTCACGGGCAAGACGATTTGCTTCGGGCTTAAAGGAATCCTCTTCGGGTAAGGTGGCAAAGGTCTCGGCATAGACCTTTGCTAGTAGCGCGTTATCGTAGAGCATCTTTTCAAAGTGCGGAACGAGCCAGCGCTCATCAACACTGTAACGAGCAAAGCCGCCG
>CAYGQU010000609.1:0-1774 GCA_964352045.1 uncultured Planctomycetaceae bacterium | reverse complement strand
GAGTTTAACAATAGTGAAGCGCAGCCCGAGAACGTTAGTAACGTGATGCTACTAAGGATAAAGGCGTTGATTCGATTCGTACGACAAATCACTGAAAGTGACATGCTAGGGTGCTCCCCACGCAAAAAATTAGGTTGGCAGCCGGTTTGGGCTATTTGAATTTGCTGTAACCCCGCGTCGATTCCGGAGCCTTTGCGGCGGGGAGATTAGAGATTTCTGCCTCTCGGAGCAAGAGGATTAGAGATAACCATTTCAACAAGTAGGGTCCGCTGTGCGAAACGATGTTTTTTGGTTTGGGCACCTAATGAGCGTTGAAAGCATTTTCAAAGGTCCGCGCAGCGGACCCTACTGCTAGCACGATTTAGAAAAATGGAACCCGGATGACGCTGATTTGACGGATGCTCCATGTTCTATTCTGCGTTAATCTTAATTCTCTCAAGGGGGATCCCACCCGCTGTTACTCCAGGGGTGGCAACGTAATAGCCGCTTGATGCCTCGCCAGAATCCTCGGACAGTGCCGTAGCGCTCGATCGCTAAGAGCATGTACTGGCTACAAGTTGGATCGTAGCGACAACGTCTGCCGAGCCAGGGACTGATGAACAACTGATAGCACCTGACGATTGCCACGATCGACAAATACAACATTGCCGACACGCCAGCTGCTAAAAAACGATAGCATGCTAGCAACATGACTACTCCGGTCTCTGACTAGGTTTAGCTCGCTTGCCCTGCTTCTCTTTTGATTCGATTCTTTTGACGACTTGTTCCACTAAGCGACGTAACGAGGAATCAATCAATTCAAAAGTTGGTTCGTCGCGTAATCGAGGAAGACAAATAATGTCTAGTGCAGGCAAGTCATGCTGGGCTAGTCGAAACGCTTCGCGGAGGAGTCGTTTCCAACGATTGCGATGATTCGCTTTGCCAACCTTGCGCGAGACGGCCATGCCGAGACGCGGGTGGACTAAACCGTTGGGCTTACCATAAAGAACCAACACACGATCCCCCGCACTGCACTTGGCAGCAAAGACGGGATCAAAATCGGTCCCTTTGAGCAAACGCATCTCTTTGTTGAAAGGGAATGAGTGCATTTGCTTATCCGCCCACGAATTGATATCAGAACTGGAATCTCTCATTCGACTTCCGTCTCGCGCCGATCCGATGGATCGGTCTGGGTCTCGTCAGTCGAGGTAACTTGCTTCTGTTTCTGAACCAGTTCTTCGTAGTCGATTGGCTCGTTGGCTTGAAATTCGGGTTGCCACCCGGAGCGTGGTCGAGTGCGATTGATTCTTCTTACCCATCGAGCACCGATCATCGTGGCCGCAATCATGCCCATGCCCAGCAACACAAAGCCAAGCAGCGTCATGAGCAGAGCAGCTTGAGTCGGAGGATCGATCGGCGGAGGCAAATCAGACGGCATTCGTTCGTCAAAAAGGACTGAGAAGTTAGCTACCAGCGTAAATCAGCACGGGGCGATTGGGGATAACGGTTCGATATTTCTGCGAGTATGCCCCGATCTTCTTTGCTTAGCTTCAAAGGAAGTTCTAGCTGAACGACGGCATACAAATCACCTGGCTCTTGATTGGCAGCCCGAATACCATGCCCTTTCACTCTCAAACGCGAACCACTAGCCGTTCCTTCTCGAATTGTCAGTGCAATGACTCCATGCGGCGTAGGTAAATCAACTTTTGCTCCTTCAGCAACCTCCGCCAGGGTGACTGGCACATCGACCTCAAGATTTTTACCTTGGCGTCTGAAATGTGGGTGCGATGCAACG
>CAYGQU010000608.1:0-1787 GCA_964352045.1 uncultured Planctomycetaceae bacterium | reverse complement strand
ACCCAGATTGGGGCTGAAGCGGCACCGCTTGGTTCGGCATAGGCTTGCAGGCGGACAGGCCCCTTGCCGATCTGACTGGCTGGTAGCGTCACCACACCCGCATGTCCCTCGAAACGAGCCACTTCGCGGGCAAATTGCTTAACAATGATAGCACGAGCCCCCGATGATTTTACTGATAATTCGATAGTTCCTTCACTCGAGACGACAGGCGTCGTGGAAGCAAGCTGAACCACAGCCGATTTTTTCTTATCCGATGTCTCATATTGCTGATTTGCCCGCAAAGGCATATTAAACCAACCTGCAAGTATTCCTTGCGTTTCTAAAGCATCAGGATTCGTTCCCACGCAGCGCAGTTCGTGCCATCCTGGTTTAAGCGAATCGACAACGATCCGAGCTTTTTTCCCCGAGGGAAGCCTCATTGTCAGTTTTCCATCAACAAAGAGTTCCCAAAAGGCTACAGGATTTGGCTGAGCAGCACTCGCCGCATTGGGAGCGAGCTTGGGTGGAATTATGAGAGCTTGTCTCGCAGGCGTTACCACAGGAGCTAACCAAAGGACATGTTGTTTCGCTTGCTCAATCTCTTCACTGGACTGTTCGACCGGGAGAGTTGCATCGGAGTTGATATCTTTCGTCTCTTCTACTGTGGGAGTTTCATTCGAGCCTGAGCCGAATTCTGCTTCCGTTGACTCCTGGTCAGCTTCTACGATAGGAAGTCGACCTTGTAATTGGACAAGAACTTCCCCATCGGGCTCCCAATCTTTGCAGCTCACTTGCGGACGAAGCGCCCAAGGCTGGCAAAGGGGATCGCCGATGATGAGCAACTGATACGGAGAGGCCACTGACTGATAAAAAGCCTCGGCTAAGGAGCTGCCACGCCGATAGTGCAGGTGAATGGTCGGAAGCGGGAACTTCGCTTGGATTGCATGTGGTTCGGTCACCGTGCCACTCACACCACTCGCGCCGAGGCGGATCAAGTCGGTGATAGGCGTCTGCCAGTTTTTGTTTTTTAACATCCCACCAAAGCTTGTAAGGTGCTCACAGATAGCGCCTGGCTGAATCGTGAACTTCGCTTTGTGCAACGGCAAGTCCGCTTTGCCAAGCATCATGCCCAGAACCGGTCCTGTAGCAGAAGGGATCGAACCTTCCGTAACATAAGCTTCCGCACCAAGCAATTTGAGTTGATTCACAACCTCGGCATAGCAATTATGGCGTGTTACCGAGCGGACATCTTTGTTAGTCACATAATAGAAAGCTCCGACAGGCGGAACCACATTGGCATAGGAAGAACGCCTCAGGCTAGCGATTACTTCTTCGACCGTGTTGCCACGGCCTGTGGTGACTCCAAGCATCGTGCTCAAAAAATAGCGTCGACCTTTCGTCGGGTCGGGGGCTCGGTCTCCGTTGGACCTCCAAGCGTATCGACCACGAAATCCTCGCGTTGGTACCTCGCCTAGTTTCTGGCAACGGGATAGATTCGACCCGGTTACGTTTGGCACATACCAATTTGAATTGAGACTCATCAAATTCGGATCGTTATGAAATGCCATTTGCCAAAGATAGGTAGCCCCGGTTGTTGAACCAAAGGGTGTCCGTTGGCTTGGTATCTTGGGTTCCTTGGGGTAGTTTTCGCGGAAATCGACACGCCATGGCATGTCGCAACTATAAGTAACCATGTCGATCTGAACCGCGAGACCCCGTTCATTGATCGCATCAATGATTGGCTTGAGAATCTGCTCGCGGAAGACATCGCCAGAGACGGATTCGAGATCACCTTCATATTCAAGATG
>CAYGQU010000607.1:0-1794 GCA_964352045.1 uncultured Planctomycetaceae bacterium | reverse complement strand
ACTCAGCGGTCACTGCCCTAGAATCAACCCCGAACTCGAAACGATCATCATGCAATGCCTCGAAGCTGAACCAGCAGCCCGACCACCGTCGATGGATTCGGTCGTCAACCGATTGCGGCGGATCAAGAGCGAAGAAGTGGTGGGTTAGAGAGGCCCCTCGTTTTGGCCATTTTCCGCTATTTTCCGCATCTTTTCCTTCTCTGACTGCAATTCATGACGATTTCTTGTCGATAGCTGACTAAATTGCCTCGAATCGCCCCTCGCCAGGGATTGCAAACGAAGGTATCCGGCTTTAAGATGCGGGGCTTCCTTCAAGACAATAAGTCGAGGAAAAAGCAGCTGTTAGCGGGTAAGCCATGAGATCCCCCCCCAAAGTAACGGGGTCGTTAAGGGGTAGACGCATTGGCGGGCAATAGTAATCGAAGAAACCGGGTAGTTCATCATGACCATTGATAAGTCTCTTAAAGTCAAAGCGGGCGGTTCCGCGAACCGCAGCGTGCTAACTCGCGTCGAGCGCTTAGAGAAACTCGTTGAGTCGGGTCGTTGGACTGGTGAAACCGATTCGCCCTACGGAATCCCTAAGGTTCGGGTCCGTAAGCTTCAAATGAAGAAGAAAAAGAAGAAGGCGAAGGACGACGAAGACGACAAGTAAAGCCTTGTTGTTCTAACTTCGGACTCCCGTCTCTGGGACTAAAACCCTCGCTCTCCATCGTGTGCAAAGGAATTCATTCCGTAGTACACAAAACTTAGGAACCCACCGACTTCAAGCTGGTGGTATATCAGTAATGCTTTATTGGTTGGTGCCAATTGAGCGACAGGCCATTCGCATTTTTGGCCGCAGTTTTAGCTAACAGCATTTCTCTTCGTCGTGTGCGAGCACAACTCATTTGTATTGCGAAAGCTTGCGGTTGATCCCTTGCAGGGCAGCACGGTCGGATTGATTTTGAACGGAATCATCTGCTAGTAAATCGGCCGCTTGTCGTAGCACTAGTTCTTGGGCCAGTTCCGCAGACAAAAGCCGTGGCATAAGCTGGCGCCCTTCGTCGGTCAAACCCTCTAGGTAGAGATGCAAAAACGCTTTCTCATCCCATAGTCTTTCTAACTCATCGACGATTTTGAGTAGGTGAATAACACTCATTTGATTCACCTGTTGCAATCGCCGATTAACGTTGCGTACTTGTAAGTTGTAGCCACGAATCGCTGCTATCAATTCCGAATGATTCACCGATACCGTGTCATCAGCGAATGATCGATCGGTAAGAGGACGCTGGACTTCGTGCCGAACCGAAGAGCCCTGACTAAAAGGATCTTCCATGGAAATTTGGTTCTTGAAAGGATCAGTCCACTCAAGCGGTGCACTCGAAGGATGCTTCGACCAACGACTCCGTTCAGATTGCTTCGGCGGCAAAGGTTTTTGTATTGGTTTTGCAGCGTGACGTTTGGTTTGATTTTGTTTCTCGATTGGTTCGATCAGTTGCAATGGCGAGACCGAGTCATTACCGGACTGAACGGTTTGTAGACCGGTGTTCGCGGCAGGGTATTCGTTCAATTCGTTCTCAGCGAAAAATAAAGGGGCTGGCATTTTGCCTGTTCGTCCCAGCATCATCCTCTGCATTGAAATTGTTAACCAATTTTGCAATTGCTGTTCGTGGATTTCGCTTGGATTGCTAAGATGATTCCAGTCGTCAAGCGTTAGCGAAAGTATGTGCTTGGCAGCTTTTAACTTTTCAACCTCGTTACGAAATCGAAGCTCGATCGCTTGGCTCAGTGCGACGACTCGTTGCTGAAGAAGTG
>CAYGQU010000606.1:0-1798 GCA_964352045.1 uncultured Planctomycetaceae bacterium | reverse complement strand
TGCCTACACGGCAGCCGATATTCGTTCGATTAGCACCATGGCAAATCAGGCAGGTGCTTCCAAGATTCTTTGCACGCATAAGGACTTGGTTAAAGTCCGTGTTGCCCAACTCAACGGCGTCAAACTCAAAGCGGTCGTAATCGGTGCAAAGTTAACCGTTGGTCAAAAAGAACTTGAAACACGATTGCATAAGATCGTTGAATCGTGCCAATCGAAAGAGCTTGCTACTAATTAAACACGTTCTCAGATCGCTCATGATAAGTGATGCGTAGCCAACTAAATACGTCCTGGCTAATTACACCCTAGCAGGCAAAACAAGTCTTAACGGGGTTTTGGATAAAGAGATTTTGGTTGAAATGGAACCATCACTACGATGTCATTGATCACCGTTTCATTCTCAATCAAACCAAGCACGGCTTGCTGAACAAGTTGTTTGGTGTAGTACGTTGAGCACTCTCCAACAACGCGCACGGTACCTGACTTGACATGGACTCCAAGGTTGCGAACTCGTCGCCCCAGTCGTTTGACAACGCGTTCGTAGATACGAACATCGAGCTTCTTCGAGATTTCTTGCTGTGTTGACACCACGGTTCCCCGGATAGAAAGATGCTCATCTCGGATGAGCGAATGCCTCGAACTAGGTGAGTCACTCCATATTAACGGATTGACCGTTTATTCGTCAAACAGTCTTTCCAAAAAATGTTTCCTAGTTATTTAGTGGGGGAGTGTGGAGAGGATGCCCCGAGCTTGGAGTTGGGCAATAACATGGTCGGCTAAGGATTCAACGTTCTTTTCGCCTGCCAGTACAATCTCGGCGGTGGTCGGTGCTTCATAGGGGGCATCTATGCCTGTGAAGTCCTTTATCTCTCCCGCACGTGCTTTTTTGTACAGGCCTTTGGGGTCGCGAGACTCGCAGACCTCGAGTGGTGTATCGACGAAGACTTCGATAAAATCCCCCTCGTTACCACCCTCTGCTAGTGCTTCGCGGACGGCATTACGGTCTTCACGGTAAGGGCTAACGAAAGCGGTAAGCGTGACGACGCCAGCATCGCAGAAGAGCTTGGCAACTGCCCCGACGCGGCGGATGTTCTCGACCCGATCCACGGGCCCGAAGCCGAGTCCGAACCGCTTGGCGAACGCCTCGCCATGCTTCGGCTCAAGCAGCTGTGGTGTGGCGTTGAGGCCGTGGCGGACGTTGTCCCCATCGAGCACATAGGTTCGTACCCCAAGCGAGTGTAGTTTCGCATCGACCGCATTAGCGACCGTGCTTTTGCCCGAGCCACTGAGGCCCGTAAACCAAACAACCACCCCCCGATGTCCGTTGAGCTTCTCCCGCTTCTCACGGCTTACAGCTTGTTCGTGCCAAACAACGATGGGTTGGTCTTCGGTCGACATAATGCGGAATCTCTTGGAAGCTAAGTGGCTGACTTAATAGAGCTGAATTTATGGAATTGTGGCAGTTGTGGGGTAGGCACTCTACCCTAATCAATTAGCTCTAAATGCTAAAGCCGATGATCGGATGGTTCTACTATCCGACGAGCTAAATTCCCAACCCAGCTAGCTCGCAAAGGTTGGCGTTTTGCACCACTTGCGGACAGCTCCAGACAAGGAAGAAGAGCGACTCTTGGCAGTAACGGCCTGCGGCGGCACCGGCCAAGTAGCCAGCTCCTTTGGTGGCAGTTAGGGCTGCTTGGCTGGCGCGTAGCACGTGGCTGTTGGCTCTTTGTCTGAGGTCGTTTGCGTCGCAGTTGGGGATGCCACGAGCGGCGGCAAGAAGGTCTTCGACCATCCGATCATG
>CAYGQU010000605.1:0-1800 GCA_964352045.1 uncultured Planctomycetaceae bacterium | reverse complement strand
GTGCCGATTTCCGGCTCGGAAAACTCACCGCGGTCCCACTTCGACTTGGCGGCCGCCGAAATGGAGTTGGCAGGCGCTGTTGGGCGCGAGATTATCTTGCGTGATCGCATGGCCGAAGTGAAAGACGAATTTGACTACATCATTTTTGATTGCCCCCCCTCGCTCGGTACCTTGACTGAAACGGCTTTGGCAACCGCCGACGAAGTGCTAATGCCACTTGAATGCGAATACTTTGCAATGGAAGGCCTCACGCAGATGATTGAACTCATCAAAAGAGTGATGGCACGTAGAAATAGCCGTTTGCAGTTTGGCGGAATTTTGCTAACTAAGCATGATCCTTCGCTCGAACTTACCCGGGAGGTGGAACAAGAGGTGCGAGATTTCTTTGGCGAGATTGTCTTTCAGACGGTTGTGCCAAGAGATGTCGCACTGGCCGAGGCGCCTAGCCACGGACAATCGGTAATGGAATATGATCCCCGCTCGCGAGGAACGCGAGCTTATATTGAGTTGTGCCAGGAGGTACTTGAAAATGTCGAATCAACGTCGTTTGGGCCGCGGACTGGAAGCGCTGCTAGGCCGATCGCTGGATGAATCCCCTTCATCCATCACAAAAGGAAACAAGCCAAATGCCGAAGCATCGAGCACGCCTTCCGTATCACATACAGTGGGAGCACCACTTACTACCGACGTAGCGAGTGAGGTATTATCGATCGACGATCAAGGCCAACGTTGGCTCGACTTGGGTGTCATCCAACCCAATCCTTATCAGCCACGCAAACAGTTTGACGAAGTCGAAATTGCTGACCTCGCCGATAGCTTCCGAGAGCATGGCGTTTTGCAACCTTTGGTTGTTCGGCAAATCGACGGCCGATTTGAATTGGTCGCAGGCGAGCGCCGATTAAGAGCTGCCCAAGCGGCCGGCTGGGAACGTGTACCGGTTCAGCTACGCGAACTAAGCGATCAGCAAACCGCCGAGATGGCAATCGTTGAGAACGTACAACGCAAAGATCTTAACGCGATTGAGAAAGCAACGAGCTTTCAACGGTATATCGATCAGTACGACTGTACCCAAGAGGAACTGGCCAAGAGGATTCAGGTGGATCGTTCAACGATCGCTAATTTGATCCGATTGCTCGAACTACCCGACTCGGTCAAGCAGATGGTGGTTGAAGGGAAAATCGCACAGGGCCATGCGCGGGCGATGCTTTCCTTGCCTGCCGATCAGATCGAGAACCTAGCCCAACAAGTTCACAGCGAAGGGCTCTCGGTACGAAAGACCGAAGGGCTTGTGCAAGATAAATTGCTTGACGAATCGACCGATTCTCTGCGGGTGGTCGGATCGGATGGAGTAAGCCGAAAGCCGACGACTCCTCGTTCGGCCCAGTTAGCATCTTTAGAGAAAGAGCTTCAGAAAGCACTGGGGACCAAGGTCGAGCTAAGGCAATCAGCCAAAGGGAAGGGTAAGATAACGGTTCACTTTAAGGATCACGCAGAATTTGACCGTTTAAGGGCAGTTTTGACTCAGCCAGCCAGAGCGGGAATCGGCACTGCGACAGGAACCGAGTAATTCAGGAAAACTGCCAGAGGGGCTTCTTCTACTGAACCGCATTAGCGGTTATGATATCATCCCTAGGCGGTTCACCGGCTCTTCTAAGGGTTTGCTGAAGAGTGGTGAAACGGGGCGTGGCGCAGGCTGGTAGCGCGGCTGGTTTGGGACCAGCAGGTCGCAGGTTCGAATCCTGTCGCCCCGACTATTACCGTTTGAACAGGCCTCTTTAAGAGTTATGACTCCTAAAGAGG
>CAYGQU010000604.1:0-1808 GCA_964352045.1 uncultured Planctomycetaceae bacterium | reverse complement strand
AACTACGCAGTGAATAATCCTGAGCCCCCAATTCAACACGGGCAATGTCGGCGATTCGGGTGATGCGTCCATCTTTACCTCGCTTGACGACAATGTCCGAAAATTCCTCGACCGTTTGGAGTCTTCCCTGGCTAGCAACCATCATTTGAAAATCGACCGAACCTTCTTGCGGTGGCTGTCCAATCTGACCTGCCGCGACTTGCACATTTTGTTCCCGCAACGCATTGGTGACATCGGTTGCCGTTAGGTCGAGTGACGCGAGCCGATCCACATCGAGCCATACCCGCATGCTATATTCGGTGCCCCCGAAAATCATCAAGTCTCCAACGCCACCAATTCGGGACAGCACATCGCGGATTTGCAGATAAGCATAGTTTGCTATGTAAAGTTGATCACGACTGGCATCGGGCGAAGTCAGATGCACCACCATCATGATTTCTGACGATTGCTTTTCGGTCGTTACACCAATTTGACTTACCTCGCCGGGCAGCCGAGGTAGGGCCGAGGAGACACGGTTTTGCACCAACACTTGCGCTTGATCGGCATCGGTTCCCAAGGCAAAAGTGATCGTTAGCGTCATCGCACCGTCTGTCGTCGATTGCGATTGCATGTACAGCATTCCTTCGACGCCGTTGATTTCTTGCTCAAGCGGCGTAGCAACTGTCTGCGCGATAATTTCTGGCGTTGCACCAGGATACGAGGCCTTGACGACAACCGTCGGCAAGGCAATCTCGGGGTATTGGCTTACCGGTAAGATGAAATACGAAAGGACCCCTATCAGGACGATGACAATCGACAAGACTGAGGCAAAGATTGGGTGATCAGTAAAGAAGTGAGCAAACTTCATCGCAAGCTCCCTTCCCAATTGGAAGCTTTAATTTTGTCACTTTGGCCAACACTAATTTTCTCTTGGCTGATTCGATGGCTGGCAGAAGTTCTGATCCATTGATCTCTTGGAATGAACTCATAATCGTTGGGAAGATTGTCTTCTTCGGTCGATTCAATGGGCTTGATCGTCGGTTTAACGGTAGCTCCTGGTCGGCAGCGTTGAAGGCCGCTGGTGACGATCGTCTCCGAGCCATCGAGGCCTTTTAGTACCACGCGAAGGCCATCGTGTTTGTTTCCTAGCACGACGGTTTGTGTCGAGACTTCGCCCGATTCATCGAGCTTGTAAACAAACTGCGATGCTTGGTCCGATCCAACAGCCGATTCAGGAATCAATACCGCTTCGTAGGGCAAGCTTCCAGGTATACGCAGCTTTGCAAACATACCCGGTGTTAGGATGCCTTCTTTGTTGTTAAAAATCGCCCGCGCTCGAATCGAACCGGTCGAACGATCGACGCGGTTGTTCACGAAGTCGATATGTCCCTGATGAGGAAACCCGATTTCATCAATCAGCGCAAGCAGTACAGGAGACTTTCGGTCATTGTTTTCTGATTCCGTGCGAGAAACTCGCAGCCGAATGTATTTCATCAAGGCTTGTTCATTGGCATCGAAGTCACAATGAATCGGATCAAGAGAAACAATCGAAGCCAAGCTTGATGCCCCGAGACCTCCACTAACAAGATTGCCATCGGTGATAAGCTGCGCCCCAATTTTTCCGGTGATAGGAGACTCGATACGAGTGTATCCCAGGTCGAGTTCTGCCGTTTCAACTCCAGCTTTCGCCGTTGTGATCCCTGCTTCTGCTGCAATGATTCCTGCACGGGCCGATTCGATTGTTGCGTCTGTAGCATAAAGATTTGCTTCGGCGTGGACTGCTTCACTGCTGAGCACATCAAATTCATCCTGGCTTATTGCACCTGAAG
>CAYGQU010000603.1:0-1814 GCA_964352045.1 uncultured Planctomycetaceae bacterium | reverse complement strand
TTATTATTGTTACTGTTGTTATTGCGGCCACGGTATCGGCCACTGGATCTCTTCTTAGCCATAAACTTTTCTTCGCTCAATGCGAGTCTTTAGGGGGAGTACTCGGAGAAATCTAGCTCGATAGAGAGCGAGCTGTTGGTCCGAGTTGCTCAATAATTTAGCCTCGAAAGGCTGATAGGTATTTACTTGTTTTGTGGGGGTGTGCCCGAGTCAGTAGCTCCAGGTCTTTTTTGAATGACTGCTTCAAGCTTGCATGCCTAATCCCTAGCCATACGAGTCGCTGCTTGTTCCAGCTGGTAGTTAAAGAGTTTCTCTTCCAATGAGTGGGTTGGCCAATCAAGGGTTAGCCAATGAATCATAATCTAATCAGTAATAAGAAAACCTTGGGGAAATAAGGCAATGTTATGCTAGCGACATCAGTCAGTTTTGGCCCCGAGAGAGGTAGACTCTCATGGGAAATTTTCTAACCAAAATGGCCCCAATCTCTAGCAGAGGTAGCAAAAGCCTAGGCAGCAGGACTCATCCAGTACCAGCCTTCTCCTGGTGAACAGTTACCTAGGAAAGGTCTCTCTCTCGTTTATTCACCTGAAGCGTAGCTTCAAGGCCCGACGATCCGATAAACCTTAGGAACCGATCAACCTTAGGAACAGGTCGAGTACGCCAACCTACTAGGGTGAATTACCCTTTTGTGGCTGCGTCAGTCAAATGACGCGGTAATCAACAGCAGTGCGGTGCTTCGCAAGCCAACAAGCTTGTCTCGAATTGGCCAAGCTTGTCTCGAATTGGCACTGCCCGAACTAGTTGCCGTGGCGAGACCGACACAATTTTCAGATCTCAACCACTGCTTTGAGAGTATCTCCCGCTTTTCGGGGTATGTCAAGCGAAGTGACCGAATCGGAGGAAGAAACTCCCCCTATTTTCACTCTAACTGCGGTTTTATGCCCTTTAAGAAGCGTAAATCAATGCCTGCACGTTCACTGACAGGGCTGCTGACGAGGCTGAAGAACCGGGATAATCGTCAAAATCCACCAAAGTAACTCGCTTCAAACGCCGATTACCTAATAAGACGATCGCCTCGAATTGCGACTCTGTGACCTTCTTCTTTACTATTTTGCTAAGAATCTAGTTTCTGGCTAGCAGGAGAATAGGTCTCGTCTAATCAAGCAAAAAAACACTTAAATATATCTAGGCAAGATGCCAAGGTGATCACATGCTGCGTAACCTCTCTCTTCTCGTTCTTACCTTAGTTACGTTAAGCACGACCGTCGGGTTCGCGCAAGCGGAAGCCATCGCCTGGAGGAGTGACCTTCGGGCTGCCCAAAGCGAAGCGGAACAGACGGGTAAACTGGTCCTGATCCACTTTTATACCGACAGCTGTGGCCCTTGCCGATTGCTCGATAAGAATGTCTTCTCGATGCCGAACGTCGCAACCGCATTGGAAGCGAACTATGTGCCAGTGAAGATGAACGCCAACCATTCACCCGATGTATCGCAAGCCTACGGCGTGACGCGCGTGCCGACCGACGTAATAACCGACGCCACCGGGAAGCAAGTCAAAAAGTTGGTGAGCCCCGCCACACCGATGGCTTACGTGGGCACCATGACCAACCTAGCTGGTCAGCATCGTAGCGTGGTGGGTACTTATAACCAAATCGCCCGCAATGCGCCATCACCATCGGCACTGCAAGTTGGGACCAATGGTTTGAATCCTGCCTACGCTAGCCTGACGGCCAAGGCCCCCACAACACATCAATCATCTGCTCCTGCAACGCCTAGCAACCAACCAACGGTTGTGGGTAATCGCTATGCAATGG
>CAYGQU010000602.1:0-1819 GCA_964352045.1 uncultured Planctomycetaceae bacterium | reverse complement strand
AAGATAATTGCCTTGGAGAACAGTGAGCGAGGTTTCTATTCATGAGAAGGTAGTGACAGTCTAGGGGTATTCGTCGCTGTGGACAAATGTTTGCCAAGAAAATCTATTGTGAGAAGCGATTTCCGCCTGCAGTGAAATCATCTGTAAGAAAACCGAATCAAACGCTTGTCGCTTGAAGGTTGAGTTCTGAAGTTCAAGTTGGCCGGCGAGTTCTTGGCGGGTATCTTTTAGCTCTTGTCTTTGCAGGCCAAGCTCTTCTTTTTGAAGCAAGATTGCCCAAATGACGCCGATGAAAGCTAATTCGGAAAAGATCGCGTTGACGCCTCCGAACATATCGCCAAACTCGCCAGGCCCTTCAAGTGGTTTATCGAAGAAGTAAGGAATACCTACAGCTGTTATTGCGATTACCACTAGAACAGCTAGGAACCCCACAAAGACATATCGAGAAAGACTTTGCGCTTCTTTATTTTCAGACATGTAGTTTCTTTCAGGTAGAATAGAAAGATTTTTTAAGCTAGTCATCTGTTTGTTGATTCAATTTACCAAGCAATTCTTGCCAGAGATCGGCTACACCAAGCTTTAGAACCTGTCGACCAATATAATCTCGATCAATTTTTTCGTTGCGTATTTTCAATATACCAGCGATGTCTCGAAGATGTCTTTCACCACCGCCCATCTGGTGCCACAGAAGTTTTTGAGCAATGATGTCTTCGGGTGATGAAAAGCTTGCTAAGCAATCCTCGGCTATTTGAAACGAGATGGATCGATTGAACCTCTGTTCATCGATATTACCTTGCGAAGGAATAACGACATCGATTTTTAGCCCGCTTGCTGGGTGGATGATATTAAACATCCCTTGGCGAGATATTTCTTGTCGTACCGTATCACGATTTAGATAATAATCGTCCGATGGAAAACCGTTGCAGAAAGCATCGCAGTTATTCAAATTAAGATCGACAACGACATCAATGTCGTTCGTAAAACGAGGTTCGCCAAATGCAATAGTCGCTTGTGACCCTGTTATAAAATAGCGAATTTCAATGCGGTTCAAATGCACGCAAAGATAATGAAGAAGATCAGACTGCTCCATGGGAGAGTCTCCTCGCTATCTCCTCGGATACTTGACTCTCAGGCCAATCCGGATATTCATGCTGAATTGTACTGGTCATTAGTCGTCGAGCATGTGCCCACATACCATGAGCAATTGCCAACCTCTCGGTTGGTGACTTTAGGCGTAGAACTTCTGCCATTCGATCATCGACAACATCCAGATGCTGGATGGTAATTCTATCCGTCATTCCTACTCCAATTTAAGTAGCTTCATACTATCAGAAAGCTACCTGACTAGACAAAGTGAAACAGCTCATTTGAGTGGGTTTAGATTACAGAGTAGTATATGTTGCTAAATAACAGACAGGCGCATAAAAAAACCCTGCGTTAGGAGGCTAATCCCAACACAGGGTTTATCAATATACAATTAAGTGAGTATTACTAATTTAATAGTTACCTTCCTTGTCAACCAAGGACTGTCCCCATTTGTACCTCTTAAGTATCGCTACTTAAGAGTTCTAAGTATATCCTTAGAAAGGAGGTGATCCAGCCGCAGGTTCCCCTACGGCTACCTTGTTACGACTTCGTCCCAGTCACCGAGCTCGCCGTAGGCACAGATGAGGCTCTGCGACTTCGGGCGCTCCCGGCTCCCATGACGTGACGGGCGGTGTGTACAAGGCTCAGGAACGTATTCACCGCGTCGTAGCTGATACGCGATTACTAGCGATTCCGGCTTCATGCAGGCGAGTTGCAGCCTGCAATCCGAACT
>CAYGQU010000601.1:0-1824 GCA_964352045.1 uncultured Planctomycetaceae bacterium | reverse complement strand
ATGTAGAGAACATTTTTCGACCAGCGATTAGAACTAATCACGTGCTTCTAGCTCTTTAGCTAGCGAGGAAGACAGCTGTTTTTTATAGTTTTCTGCAAACAGAAGTAACCTGTAGGGTTAGAGCAGGTATTAACTCTAATGGGAGTCTAGTTCTACGTTCATGCTTATAGTCAGTGTATTGACGCAGGACACAGACAGAAACCTACGCGAAGGCTTGCTGGATAGGAAACTTGTCAGAACTTACTGGACGAGCCGCTGATTCGGCCCACTTATCTGCCAGATCGCTTTTTTTGGCTGCATCGTTCAATACGGAGAAGAAAAAGATGCTTGTACGCAAATCAGGCTTTACGCTGGTCGAGCTTTTGGTGGTGATTGCTATAATCGGCATTTTGGTCGCATTGCTGCTACCTGCCGTCCAGTCGGCTCGTGAAGCAGCTAGGCGAACTCAGTGTAAAAACAATCTTAAGAATCTCACCCTAGGGATGGTAAACCACGAAAGTACGCTTGGCCGACTCCCTGCATCGGGTTGGCTTGGTCACTGGACGGGGGATCCTGACCGTGGGGCCGGAGCGACTCAACCAGGAGCTTGGCTGTACGGCATTTTGCCCTACATCGAAGAGAGTCTGATTGCGGAAATGGGAGCTGGCAAAACGGGTGCAGCTCGTGCGGAGGCACTCCAGCAACGTGACGCAATTCCAATTAAAGCCATGAACTGCCCAACACGACGCAGCGGTGGGCCTTATCCAGGATCGGCACCAGGCGCCGCTCTTTCTGGTGATGGTGATGGTGGGGTGCTTAACTACGAAATCCTGCAGGCGGCTCGGGGTGATTATGCTATTAATGTAGGCGATGAGACAGGATTCGATGACCAATGCCTAGCCATCAGCCCACAAGCCTACAACGTTGAACATCCTAATTTTCCGCCCCCGGTAAGTGCTTATACTGGTGTCTCTTTCTGCGGCACTGCAGTCAAACTCCGCCAAATCACTGATGGGCTTAGTAAGACGATCGCTCTTGGCGAACGCTGGGTTCCGATTGATGCGTATGAAACGGGAGCTTGGGAAGGCGATGACTGGAGCATGTACGTCGGCTTCCAGGACGATACAGTTCGGTCTACTTATTACGACGGTAGAAATTCGTCCCATACTCCTCGTTCTGATCGTGACCTACCAAGCACAATCGATAACCTAGTTGCAAGGGAACTCTTTGGCACTGCCCACCCGGCGGGATGCTTGTTTTCACTATGCGATGGTTCAGTGGACATGATTGCATTCGATGTTGATGCCGAGGCTTTTCGGCAACTTGGGCATCGCACAGATGAAGGACAAGACAAAATTTACAAGCGACGTAGGTAATTAACGCAGTATTTACTGGATATTATTGACAAGCCGATAGTTGATCACCTCTTCAGGGATATTGACTATTAGGCTAAAGACGACACAAAACGCATCCAATAGAAGTAACTTTACAGGAGAGCTGACAATGAGTTTTTTGAAGACGACAGCATTGATTGCGCTAACTTTACTCTTCGTAAGCCAGCAGCAAGCTGATGCTGTTAATATTCTGACACCTGGCGACCCGATCATTGCTATCGATGTCGACCCACCCGGTTCTAATAGTAGCTACCCAGGTGGCGAATCACCTCAGAATGCTATTGATGGCACTCTGAACAAATATCTCAACTTTGCCGGTGCGGGCTCTGGCTTCATTGTGACTCCAAGTGAAAGCACAACGGTCCAAAGCTTTCAACTAACTACGGCCAACGATTCGGCTGGTCGCGACCCCTCGACTTGGGAGATCTGGGGAACGAACAGTGCCATTATC
>CAYGQU010000600.1:0-1837 GCA_964352045.1 uncultured Planctomycetaceae bacterium | reverse complement strand
GGTTAGTGCTTCGGCATGCGAACCACGTTGCCACAGCGCTTCGGCCAAGTGGCTTTGCGTGTCGGCATCGTCGGGCGTCGCCTCAGCCGCTTTGCGAAGCAAGTTTTCTGCCTCATCGACCTTGCCCATCTCTAGTGCGCTCACCCCCTTGTACCAAAACTGTTTTGCCTGAGTCAGGTAGGCGGGCGTTGGCTTTCGGTTACGCATCATGGTGCAACCCGTTGTGCCCACCATAATGGCAACAAGGCTCATTGTCGCGACCAGTTGACGTACAAACCTCCTTGCATAAACCATCCTTCGGGGAGGCTTGTAAGCACGGTGATGGGTGACATTAGCCATCGAAACAGTCAGCAGACAGAATAGGCAGATTGGTGAAAATTAACGCGAGGGAACCTTAGCGGGCAAACTGCTATAAGACAACGTCAGCGAGGGGCTAATTCAAACCGAGGCGGAATTTGGGTAAGATGGACCCTCCCAAAAATTTCCTCGATCAGACGACGCATATGATTTCGGTTTACGATAAGTTTGGACTTCGCATTGCCTACCCCGAGAATTGGCAGCTTTCCGAAGAAGAATCGCCTGAAGCGACGGTACAAATCACGATCGCCAGTCCCGAGACCGCTTTCTGGACCGTGGCCATCTACCCCGGTCTGCAAGATTTAGAAGACCTTGCCAACCAGGTGGTTGAAGCACTGCTAGCAGAGTACCCTGACCTCGAGATCAATCCGATCCAACAGACGGTAGGCGATCAAGCGCTCATCGGCTGTGACATGAATTTCATCTGCCTCGATTTGTCGAACACGGCCCAGGTGCGAGTCTGCCACCGCGATGGCAACTCGCTGTTGTTGTTTTCGCAAGCAGAAGATAGCGAGCTAGTAAAAGCAGGTCAGATCTTCGAAGCCATGAGCGAAAGCTTGTTAAGCAATTCGCTGGAATTGCCAAGCGAATAATTATTACCAGCTTAATTCGACCAGTAGAGTGTGTGAAGCGATTGGGAAACGCACCGTTTGTTTGATTGAATTAACATCGATTGGTGATCCATTCTTTTTCAAAAAACAGCAACGCTAATCTACGCAAATAAAAAATAATAAGAAATAAGAATGAGTAGGGTAGTGTGCTTGTCACCTACCTCTTAGGTTAGCCAAAAGACAAATGCTTGAAGGGATCCTACGAAATTGGCGGAGTGTACATATTCTTTATGAACGGAATAGGTAGGTGCGAGCACGCTACCCTACAAAGTGGGTAAGCCTACTTCTTCATCGAGCCCGACAGTAACCAATCCCCTAGGCTGGGGCTTAGCCTCGACAGCGTAAAGAGCAGCCTCGCTTTGCGGGGGACAATCAATTCCGATTGCCGCTTCTCGCAGGCGGTGAGAATCTTTTCACTTAACCAAGTCGGATCGATCGCTTTAAGCTTCGCACCGCCGCCCGGTAGCTTAGCTGCATTAGGCAAATCTTTCGCTTGTTGATCATAACGATCGCCCGCATCGTCGCGTTGGATCGGGCCGGGGCAGACGAGCAAGGTGTGCAAACTACGTGGGCCCATTTCGAGTCGTAGTTGCTGGGCTAGTGCCGCGAGCGGGTGTTTACTTGTCGGGTACGCACCGAGCATCGGCGGCGCTGTGTAGGTCGCCAGCGAGCCAATCATCACGAAGTGTCCCTGCCGCTTGGCCAGTCCTTCGGCAGCGGCGGTTGCCAATTCGGCAGCAGCAAGAAAATTGATCTTCAGTAGCGACTCGAAATCTTCGCGCGTTGTTTCAACGATTCGCCCACGGGACGAACGTCCCGCACAATGGCAGAGAAGATCGAGGGGCTTAACGGCATTCGCGGCGTTAACG
>CAYGQU010000599.1:0-1839 GCA_964352045.1 uncultured Planctomycetaceae bacterium | reverse complement strand
TATTTTGTAAGATTCGTAGGCGTGCTAATCTTAACATTTACTGTGACGGTAGCGAACGGTGACACAGCTCGGAACTCCGTGGTACTTTTAGTCGATGACTTTGGATGGGCGGACTTTACGCATCGGAGCCAAGATCTGCCGACTCCCAATCTCGACCAGCTACGTGCTGATGGTGTGACCTTTAAGAATGCTTACGCCGCATCACCGACATGCAGTCCTTCGAGAGCTTCCGTCGTCACGGGGCGGCATCCCGCTAGGTACCGCTTGGTACGACATGTGACTCATGGTCGTAAACCATCGAATGCTTGGCATCATTATCCGACCGACCCAGCACAAATGGCTTCCCGCAATTGGCTTCCGCACACCGAGCAAACTTATGCTGACCCACTGAGTCAAGCGGGCGTCCGCTGTGTATTCGTCGGAAAGTGGCACCTGGGTCCTGAACCATACTTCCCCATCCATCATGGCTTCGATGAGCAATTCGGCGTCACAGAATACGGGCACCCCAAAGACTATTACCCACCGTATTTTCCTGCGAAGACAAGTCAGTACGCCGATGCATCACCCGAAACTTATCTGACTGATCGCTTGACCGACGACGCAGTAGCCGTCATCAAGAACCACGGCAAGACCCAACCGCTGCACGTCTCAATCTTCTTCTATGGTGTCCACAGTCCTCTGATAGGTAAGCAAGAATACGTTGAAACGCTGCGGCAGACAGGGTTGAGCGGAGACGAGCTTCAGTTTGCCGCGATGACGTTGTCGATAGACGAAGCTGTCGGTCGAGTTCGCGCGGCGCTCGAAGCCGTTGGAATGAGTGAGAGCACCCTTATCGTTTTTGCAGGCGACCAAGGCGGACCGCTTGATAACTCACCTTATGCAGGTGCGAAGTTGCACAACACACTCGGTGAAGGTGGTTCGCGAATTCCGCTCGTGATCGTCGAGCCAGACAGTGTGGCTTGTGGAGGCGAGACCAACTCACCCGTATCCACCTTAGACGTACTTCCAACGCTACTTGAGTCGCATGGCTTAGAGCCCATGGCAGAAAAAGATGGAGTCAGTTTGCTAGCAGTCGCTTCGGGAAATCAACCCGATGTTGTTCCGAATCGACCTGTATTCCTCTATCGCAGCTATGAAGATCAGTACGCAGCCGTGCGTATAGGGAAATGGAAGCTCATTGCTTACCGATCCGGACGCGTCGAACTGTTCGACTTGGCAGGTGACCCCTCGGAAACGGTCAATTTGGCCGCTAAAGATCGCAAACAATCCGAAAAGATGCTAGCCATTCTTCGAGACTGGGAGCAAGAGACAGGAGTAGCCTTAGTCCGACAACCGACGACTTCGAGGTTATGAGAATGACTTTGAAAAAGCCCTAAGTGCCTTACTGGAGCATGACATACAAAATCATCCACCGCCTTAATTTCGATTGCACATGCACGGAAATACAAGCAAGGTGACGCAAACACACGCACTTTTTACAAACGCAAAATGAATCTGGTGTCTCGCACCCCGTAGTTGCCGACTTTCTCACGGTCACATTTTCATCTCGCTGTGATTCATGTGATTCATCGGCACTTGCGAACGCCATGGCATCGACCCGCAGCGCTACCTCACCAGCGTGTTAGCCAAAATCGGCACGACACCACGTGACGAGCTTAAGCAGTTCCTGCCGGATGTGTGGAAGGCTGAGGATGAGTTGGTACCGATTCCTCAAGAGTGCCAATGACGTCTGGCTGTCACGATTCGGGCGCTGACTCTTGAAAGATTGACACTTCACCGCCAGGTTGGCAAACGATCAAGAACTCGTCGTCTTCACAAGCAATTTCCCACGCTTCATAG
>CAYGQU010000598.1:0-1840 GCA_964352045.1 uncultured Planctomycetaceae bacterium | reverse complement strand
CTCCTAAACATTAGATCCAATTAGATAAGTTGAATTTTAACTACCAAGCTTTTCAAATTTAATTCTTGTTCTCAACCTCACCTGCTCTGCCTCACGGAGAAAATCATGAAAAATCTATTTGCAATTGCTGGAATGCTTGTCGCATTAGCAGCAACAACAGCGCAGGCCGCTGTTGACGGAACCATCGTTGGCGATGAATCTTTTTACGGCGCTGCCCTTTCGACTCAAAACACTCGAACCGGTTTCGGTGACGCCTCGAATCCTGATGCCTTGCTCACTGGTGGTGGCTCAGAGATAAACCAAGTCTTCGCTACGGTTTCTGGTGGACGGCTTCATGTGCTTGTCACTGGTAATTTAGAAGAAAATTTCAACAAGCTAACCTTCTTTATTGATGGTAACGCAGCGACGGGAGTTAGCTCGATAGATGGTTCTGCTTTGCCAAGTGCAATGGATGGTTTCTGTTGTGGCGGTCTCGAGCCTCCTCAAGGAGGAAACGCAGCAGGCGAGGGCGCTTTGCAAAGACTCAATGGCCTTACGTTCGATACGGGCTTTACCGCTGACTATGCCATGGTTATCGCGCAAGGCCGCGAGAAGGTAAACCCAGGCCTTTCCGATGAGCTTGAATTCTTTGCTACAAGCGCTCACTTTGCTGACCTAACGCAAGGCACCTCGGGTGCAGTTGGTGCTCTTGGAATGCAGCTCGCACCTCGCGGATTGCCAAACGTGTTGAGAGGACCTGGCGATTACAACGGCAACGGCGTAAACGATGCGGCTGACTACACCGTTTGGCGAGATTCACTTGGTGACGTCGTGCCTAATGGAACAGGTGCCGATGGCGATGCCAATGGCGTTATTGATGCGGGTGACTACGATGCCTGGGCAAATAACTATGGTCGCGATACTACTTTAGCTGGATTTTCGTTCGCTCCAGGTGGAAGTCCTGGAAACACTGAAGCGCTGATTGCTGCTAGCCTACCTGGTCTTTCCCAAGGCGACCTCATCGACCGCAACTACGCACTTAGTGCTAATGGTGGTTGTACTGATGATGCCGGAGCAGGTTGTGCTGCAGCTGAGCTTGAATTTGCTTTGGCTGTTGATCCTGCCGAATTAGGTACGAACGAAAGTAGCCATCGCGATTTCGACAACTTTGTCGACTTAAAGCTAGCAGTCGATAACAGCAACGTCGGGGGTGTTACCGGTAGCGGAGATACCTTTGAAATTCTACCTGGCGATATCGTGCTTGGCGGGGTTGACGATGCTACGGCAGTTCAAACAGGTATCGAATTCAGTATCCCTCTCTCGCAGATTGGTAATCCCATGGGCGATATTCGTTTGATGGCTTTCGTTAATAGCGGTGGCCATGACTTTTTATCAAACCAATTTGCTGGTGATGGAATTCTTGGCGGTAACCTGGGAGGGGCTGTATTAGGTACCGATTTCCCCATTACCTTCGATGAAATCGCCGGTAATCAATTCGTTACGATTTCTAATGGGGTTGCCGTTGCGGCGGCTTCGGCTGTTCCCGAACCAACGACCATTGCGTTAATGCTCTTTGGTTCGCTAGCAACGTGTGGCTTGCGTTGTCGTCGTTAGTTCATCGAGAACTGCTGACTGTCACCAAGTGGTTCATGTTAATAATATTTTCACCAGATCATTTTTACTGATGAATAATTTGAAGAAGATAATTTCTGATCGAAGTAGGCATCCTGCTAAGCATGCTATCGCGTGGCAGGGGTGGAATGCCTGCTTCAGAATTACGATCTTCCTTAGCATGATGGGCGTAGTTGGTTCGGCATGCGATGCCGAACCAACTGATTCGCTCCGCATCGCAGCGGTGGGG
>CAYGQU010000597.1:0-1844 GCA_964352045.1 uncultured Planctomycetaceae bacterium | reverse complement strand
GTCGTTACCGACGCCAAAGATACGATGCAAACCTTGCGTGACGAAGGATTTGAAGCAGTTCTTGGTCTTGGAGGATTCATCTGTATCGCGCCCGACCAGCAACGAGATTTTGTGCACTACACCACGATCTACGCCCCTCCCAAGCCAGGAACCGAGGGAAAGACAGCGGCAGAACGATACGAAGGGGCAATGCGTATGTTTGAACTTCCTAACAGCCAAGCAAATTCAACGGGAGATGAAGGACTCGAAATCCAAGCCTGGGCACCACGCAACGTTGCCAGTTACAAAACATTACACATTGATATCCTCAACGCATTTGACCATGTCGATTCCCTCTTCGATGCCATGGCTGGTTACGAGAATGCGTTTCAAACCACGCTGGATGGTTTTGAAAAAGACCCGTTCGGACCCAAAATTAAATTACGCGATCAATTGGTTGCCAACCTTGGCAAGCGAGTGACCATTGTTACCGATTACACCTTGCCAATTACAGCCGATTGCGAACGTTATCTGATCGTATTCGATGGCTGCAATGAAGAAGGTCTTCGCAAGCCACTCGATAAGTTGATGAAGAGCGATGGCGCGCTACTGCGTGAACTCAATGGCATTAGCTACTGGGAAACTGTCCCTGAAGAAGTGATTGACGACCTCGATACGGGCCTTCTTCCTTTCGACGAACCAATCGACGAAGAACGAGAACCGGTCGATACAAGCAAGTCAGCCGTTTGTCTTAACAAGGGACAATTGATAATGAGCTCGGACGTTGAGTTCCTCGAAAAGGCTCTCTTTGGCGTGAAACCTGAGGAGTCACTACGGACGACCCTCGACTTGAAACTTGCGTTCGATCAAATCAACCTGCTTGTCCCTGGCAACCGTTGTGCTTGGACTTTCTCCCGACTCGATGAGTCGCTCCGCCCGAGCTACGAACTCTTGCGAGCTGGCAAGATGCCGCAGTCAAAGACTTTCTTTGGCCGCATGCTGAATCGACTTCTAACGACAGAGGAGCAAAAAGAGGCCGGCGAAGTGCGGTCCCAAAAGGTCGATGGAACGAAACTTCCGTCGTTCGAGATCGCTCGCCGCTACTTCGGCCCCTCGGCCCGAATCGCACGCACCGACGACGATGGTTGGGTGCTCGTTGGATTGGTAATCAACAAAAGCGTTGAATAAATCATCCCTCGCGAATTACCATCCAGCGTTCAACGCATCGGGAATTGTGTTCGTTGATATTCTCAAAGGGCCAAGTCAAACAGGCGTTGCAGAAACTAGACAGCGAAACAGAGCCCTTTCGCAAATGATCCCCTCCCTAGAGTGGTTATGACTAGGCAGAAATTATTGTGCTGATATTTTTTCAATAATTATCAACCTATTGGGAACCATCGAGAGAATGCGAGCGTAACTAATACAGAAGCTCCAGAGAAAAGGGAACGAGGCCATCGGTTCTTCGGAATCGGTGGTCTCGTTTTATGTCTAGTCTCAATATATTTCTATTGATTATGAAACGTCTTAGTGGAAGCCAAATGGTTAGCGAGTCACTTCGATTTTTACCCAGTAGGGTCGGTAACGATCCGCCCTGGTGCGAGCGTCTTCGAGCAAAGTTTCTAGCTCGGGCTCTATCAATTTGCCACGCTCGGTGATACGTCGGCCATCCCATTCGATTTCGATAGGTTTATCAAAATTCACCAATTCGGGCGTGAGCCAAACGGTTAGCTTGTCGGTTCTCGCAAAAATCGCCAGCTTGTTGTCGGTGTACTTTCGACCTCTAACGGTAGCAGCCCGGGTGCCTCGCTTCGGCGGCCACGTCGCGGGGGGGGTGATCGCTTTCTTCGGTAGGCCTTGGACTTCGC
>CAYGQU010000596.1:0-1848 GCA_964352045.1 uncultured Planctomycetaceae bacterium | reverse complement strand
GCTCACAAAAACGTGTACACCGCCATCCTGCGTAAAGCTGCGAACGGCCTGATGACGTTCTTCGGCGGAATGTTGTCCGTTGAGGGAAACGCTGGGAATTCCAAGTTTCTCGCACACTTGGAGGATGATTTGCTGGCACCGTACCCAGCGAGTGAACACAACGACCTTCTCATCCTCCTCAATACAGTGAGACTTCAAAAACTCTGCCAGCCATTCAATCTTGCTTGATGACTTTGTTGTTGGGTCCAACAACTCAGTGCTGTCGGCTAATTCCACGATACGATTCACTAACCAACGATGCCGGATGAAGTCATTGTGTTCGTACCTCTACTTGAGACGCTCCTTAAGCTCCTCCAATTCGTTCAAAAGCGGATCGGCCATCGATTGCTGAAGTTCTGTCAAAGGCAGATTAACGTGTTCGATGTGAAGCATCGGAATCTCGACGCTGGTTTCACTCTTACACCTTCTCAAGATTCGATCGGCATAGCGAATATAAAAGAATTCAGGGTGGATCGTGTACCTTGTCTTTCCGAACTCGTCGCTGACGAGATGCGACGCCTGGAACTGCAGTGGCAATTCCAGGTCAGGTGAACGAATGATCCGAAGAAGGCCGTACAGATCTTCTAGACTGCTCTCGATAGCTGTCCCAGAGAGCCCAAAGAGGAAGCGACTCTTTACATCGCGCAACACGCGATTCGAAACAGTCTTTACGTTACGAGCCTTGTGAATTTCATCGACAACAACTAGTTCGTGCTGGCCCACGTTAGGATAGTCGCGTCTAAATGACTCAAGTGTGGTGGCCTTGAAAAAGCGATTGCTTCCATACAGTTCCGCGCGGACATCGGGGGTGCCCTCGATGATCGTGCATTCCATACCGGTAAAACGCACAGTCTCTGACTGCCAGTGCCGGAGAACGCTTTTAGGTGCGAGAATCAAGCACGATGCGACGTTGGCGAATTCTTTCAAGACTAAGGCAGCAGCAATCGCTTGAATCGTCTTTCCAAGACCCATCTCATCCAGTAGCAGTGCTCGCTGAGCGGTGGCGAGGAACAAACCGCCCTCGACTTGATATTGATGAAGCTGTGGGATGTGTTCCGCGAGAAAGGGTCTCCCGTAACGGGAGATCTTTTCGGCCAACGCAACGTCGATGTCAGCCGTCGCATCCCCGGTCAACGCTAATTTGGCTGATGACAGTGAGCGAAACGAAATCTTCGCCTTCTCGAACTCAGATTGAAGCGCATCCAGATCGGCACGACAAGTAATTGGACCTTGACGCTGAATGACGGCACGGACTTTACGTTCAATCGCGCCAAGCCAGCCTACACGGATTCTGGCTGGAAGCGCCGATCGGTCCAGCCACGCGTAGGCGAACTCGTGACTGTCAGCTAAAGCCTGCGCGGTGGATGGCAGTTTTTGCTTGATTCGGGCATGCTCGATGTGGATGCATGTCCCAGAACCCGCTAGGAATACGTCACAATCGCAATCATCGACGAAGTCTGGAGACAGCTTGACTGTGTAGGTTGTGCCCTTCTTTGGATTGCGAACTCGAAAACGATCATTGCCCTCAGCGGCAACGTCATAATCATACCTTTGCGCAGCTCGTAGAGGGATAAGCATGTTCTCCGAAAGAAGTGGGTCATTTCCGACGAAGGCATCAGTCACTTCGTCAAGTTGGTACCGAGACAGACCTGAGTGGCTGGCTGTTGGGTACTCGTAGCCGCATGGGCAGGCGGCAGGCAAAATGACGGCGAACCTAGGAAGGAGTAAAGTCCGAGTGCATCGAGGGCACTGCCACTGTGAGTAGCAATCCTTCATAGACGATACTTCGTCTGTGACGATGTGCTGTGC
>CAYGQU010000595.1:0-1848 GCA_964352045.1 uncultured Planctomycetaceae bacterium | reverse complement strand
AGGCCATACCATTGCGAGGGGTCGGCTGCTAGCGTTTTGCCACGTTCGTGCAAAGTTTGTCGGATTGAATCTATCTTTTTATCAAGTTGCTCAGCCTCGTCCCATCGGGTGAGATCGAAGGGAACCTTGAGCTTGGGAAACTCTTCATGCAGATCAATATCTTTGGTCGAGTTCAAGCTGGCAAAAAAACGATAGTATTCTTCTTGGGTAATCGGATCGTAAGGATGATCATGACAGCGAGCGCAGGCGAAAGAGAGGCCCTGCATGGCTTGCCAAGTTGTATCAACCCGATCCAAAACAGCTGCGATACGAAACTCTTCGTCGTCAGTCCCCCCCTCTTTATTGGTTTGCGTGTTGCGATGAAAGGCGGTCGCGACTCGGTTAGCAATCGTTGCCTCGGGCAACAAGTCACCAGCCAATTGCTCGACGATAAAATCGTTGTAAGGTTTGTCGTCGTCAAAAGCACGGATAATCCAATCACGATAGGGCCAGATATCTCGATTGGTATCTTTCTCGTAGCCCGAAGTGTCGGCGTAACGTGCCAAGTCAAGCCAAACCGAGGCCCAGCGTTCGCCGAAGTGAGGGGAACTGAGTAGACGATCGACCGCCCGTTTATAGGCGGCTTCGCGTTCCTCTAAGTTTTGCAAATCGGCTTGAAATGCTTGAAGTTGTTCATCGCTAGGTGGTAAGCCTACGAGATCAAATGAGACCCGCCGAAGCCATGCCGTGCTGGTAGCTTCCTTCGCAGGAGCGAGGCCAGCCTGTTGCATTCGATTGAGCACAAACCAATCCATTTCGGCGCGTGGCCAACTAGCTTCTTCTAGCTGTGGAATGGCTTGCTTGGCAGGAGCGACAAAGGCCCAGGGGAATTCCCATTTCGCCCCTTGGTTGATCCAATCGCGAAGCGTAATGATTTCCTCTTCATCAAGTGGTCTACCATGCTCGGGTGGCGGCATACGCACCGACTCATCTTCTTCCATGACTCGATAAATTAGTTCCGAATCATCGGCATTGCCCGGCAAGATAACCTGCCCCGAGTCCGATTCACCCAGCAGCGTATTCTGCCAGACCATCGAAAGCCCGCCAGCTTGTTTCACTCCGCCATGACATGCAAGACAATGCTTCGCAAGAATTGGACGGACCTGGGCATCAAACGAAATCTCGCTACCCGCTGATATAGCATCGCTTTCGGCGATTGCTTCTTTTTGGACAACCAAAGTGAACGCAGCAAGAAGAAGCAGCCAAGGTCCAATAGCGAGGCATGTCATAGCTAGCCCTACCTTTGCTGGCCCTAACTTAGCTGGGATATCACAGCAGCTCATCTCATCACATGAAGAAACAAGACGCTTGATTTGGCTTGAGAAAAGCATCCGCAGGACCTAGAAAAACAGATATGGCAAGTTTGCTCAGACTTTTTATCCTAGGTAGGCGACGTATTAGTAGCAAGTGGATTCAAGCCCTAGACTTGTTGAACTGCCATTGGATCGCGAAAACGATAGCCGATTCCACGGACGGTTTCGATTAAATCGGCACAGCCAAGCATTTTTTTTCGAAGGGCTCTAACGTGGACATCAATCGTGCGCTCGAGTACAAGCGAATCCCCACCCAGTGCCGAATCAATCAATTCCGACCGGCTAAAAACCCGACCAGGTTGGCGAATCAAGGCTTCTAGCAAACCAAATTCGCTTGGCGTGAGATCAAGCAATTCATCGTTGGCCGTGACACGATGCCTTTCGCGATCGACGAGAATTCCTTGGCTGACAAGGACATCACCTTGATGGGGCTTTCCTTTTTGCCGACGGAGTAATGCTCGTACTCGTTCGAGCAAAATTTTCACGCTGAAGGGTT
>CAYGQU010000594.1:0-1851 GCA_964352045.1 uncultured Planctomycetaceae bacterium | reverse complement strand
TTCTTCTCTGAGCGTGACACAACCTCGCTTCGTCAGCTCGTGGTGGCTTAGCCCAAGGAGCCAAGTTAGGAGCTGATGCAGCTTCAGGCATTGCACGTCGAATAGGAGATTTTCTTAACTTTGAAGAATCGTATTGGCAGGTGACAGACGACCACTTCAACGCTGCAATCTCAAAAGCGCTGCATATGCCCTGCAGAAGGTGCAAGAACCACCAAGCACCGAGTCGCAACAAAAATTAGCGACCCCTATCATTGCAGGGGTTTGCGATCCGGTACCACTTGTTGCATCGTCTCTAGTAGCCCGGGAGGGACTCGAACCCCCGACCAAGGGATTATGAGTCACTCCGTGAGCCCTCTAAACCTCGGGGATAATAACGATTCCCAAAGCTCTGCAGCGCAAACGACAGCGCATAGGATGCCAATTGAAGAATCAGATGCTCAATTATCAGAACTACTATTCGTATGGGGGGCGCTACCCAAGGGTATACGTGACGGCATAATGAAAATTATAGTTTCTTCGCTAATGCCTATCGATTTGAATGTAACAATAACGAAACACTAGGACCTCCCGCTACTTTAGGCACCTATCAATCGCGCTAGCAACGCGAATGAGAGCCATTGAAATCACTACTGTAGAAATTACTCACACAAGCCAGCAGCTCTTAGCAGCTAATCTATGGCACCTTACGCGTATTGATTCATTGCCATGATTCTACGAATCGTGCAGTTCTCGAACGACAAGACATGTCGACTGTTGACACAACCCGTAGGGGTCCATAATCTCAGCCAACACAGAATGGCTTATTCCGTAAGTTTTCTAGCTCTGTTGAACGGTCGCCTGACTAGTGGTAATACGTTTAACCTAAGGTGGCTGCTCGTCATGGGACCAAGAGAGCGTGAGGTCTAGGAAGGGCCCTGGTTAATCTCGCAATGCATTGCACGACATTGCAACTAGAAAGCCAAATCTCCGATCAGCACTTTTTACGGATTGGCTAGCGAAGCCATGGCGGGAGAAACATCACCAGCTCTGTTTCTGACACAACCTCGTAAAGCTGAAGTTCCAAGAGGTTATGTCATTTGTCTCCGTGTTATCTTTGAAGACTGAGGCAAAGCAGCTTATGGGAATTAATCTCTTAGGTTATCCGAAACTCCCAGAAACATTATGAAGTCCTTTAACTTGCTCTTTAAAGTTCTTGTAACGTTCTTCGTAGAAGGATTGGACTTCTTTGCGAGGTACCCAAATTTGTTGCTCGCTAGTCATCTGTGACTTTGCAAAGCTTGCTAGTGATTCAGATTTGTTATCAGCCTGAGATTGCACCATGTAGGCGGCTAGGATCGCTGCACCCTTGGCGGTCCCTTCTTCATCTCCCGTTCGGCCAACGACGCGGACACCAAGAATATCGGCATACATTTGCGGTGCGTAGCCATCCTTTGATTTGAGTGAGCCGCCTGTCAGTAAGACCTGTTTAAGATCACCTATTTGCGGGCGTAGTTGTTCGATACCGTAGCGCATAATCATGCAGGGGCCCTCGAGCAAGAGCTTTGCCATGACTCCTGGATTTGCGAGAAGCTCTAATCCAGCGTTAACAATCGAAGCACGCGAATTGGGCAATTCGCAAACATTCTCTCCCTGGAAGAATGGAAGCATATGAATCTGATGTAAGTCGTTAGGGACTTCCGCTGCTAAGTCGGTAAGACGATCGGCCACGGTTTGGAATGATTCGCCTGTGAATTTGCACAGTCCCGAAACGTAGTTAGCAAATCCGATCGTGCCATTGCGAGCACAAATCATTAGCATCGTTTTGTTGTCGGGCGTTTGCAACACATTGACGGTTTCGTTCTCGGCTTTTAT
>CAYGQU010000593.1:0-1854 GCA_964352045.1 uncultured Planctomycetaceae bacterium | reverse complement strand
TTCACCATGCAGCATTCATTATGCAGCATTCATTATGCAGCATTCATTATGCAGCCAAGTCCACGACGGACAGCCAAGTCCTCGCAGGCCTACCGACTAATGTAATTCGATTTGTGCCACTCAACGAGCACTGCTGAATTGATGAAAACCCGTAGTGTAGCTACGTTTGCCACGATTGGCGATGGCCCCAGACGGGTCAATTCGTCGCAGAATGTTCACGCTTTTTGGCAGATTCGCCAGCTAACGGCTGGCGATTCACCTCACATGAGCGTAGGCTCTAGGTCAGCAAGCTGGAAACACCCTAATTCACCCAGTTTTCTCTTGTTAATCAAGCCCCGCCTGCCTAGCCTTTCTCCCCGATCAAGGCCAAGCCACCGAGCTGTCGGTTGTCAATGGAATCTCTACAGAAGCTACTCAACCGAACTTACGATTGGTTCCGAGCCTGGAGGCTCCGTGGATTTGTACCTGGTGGGACACTCACGATTATCCTTGCCGGTTTGGTAGGGTTGCTGGCTGGATTTGGAGCAGCGTTCTTTGGATACCTTATCGAAGGAATCGGCGAATCGACCTATTTAGCTGCTAATCATGCACGACTTGATTCACCCTGGTGGAATCTTCCTCTCATCGCAAGTCCCGCACTAGCCATGCTTTTTGTCTCTTGGCTAACTAGGCGATTTGCTCCCGAAGCACAGGGCCAGGTGTGCCCGAAGTGATTACCTCGGTTGCACGGCACGACGGAGTCATTCGTCCCCAAGTTGCTTTGATTAAGATTCTCGCCTCTGGCATCACCATCGGAGCAGGCGCATCAGCAGGCCGTGAAGGTCCAATCGTTCAAATTGGATCAGCCCTGGGTAGCACCGCAGGACAAATCTTCAAGCTCTCGGCTAAGAACATCAAAGTCTTGGTCGCCGCTGGAGCCGCAGCGGGCATTAGTGCGACTTTTAACGCCCCCCTGTCGGGCGTAATTTTTGCTAGTGAAATCATTCTGGGGACGTTTGCCGTTGAGTCACTTACTCCTATTGTACTAGCCAGCGTTCTAGCCGACGTAGTTCAACAGCATGTAGGTGAGCATCGACTGAACCCGGCATTCCAAGACCTCGAATACCAATTCGCGGGAGCATGGGTACAACTACCGAGCTATCTACTGCTGGGCCTTGTAGCGGGGCTCATCTCTGCACTCTTCATCAAGATGCTTTATGGCGTTGAAGACCTTGCCATTAGTTGGTTTCCATCATGGTGGAAAAGAGCCCTTGCTCTCGGCACCATCGTCGGCCTCATGGGGGCTTGCTATCCGACGATACCGCCTGTCCAGTCCAACGAAATTGCAAAACAAATCGATCAGCATGCCGTGCTCGTTCCTCCTCTTATGGGTGTTGGTTATGAAGTCGTAGAACACTCGCTCCATTTAACGATCGAGGGAGAAAACCAAGCAAACCGTTCTACTGCAATCGAGACTGAGCCAGAGGAATCAGAATTTGATTTCTCACTTAATCCTTTTGCTGCCCTGTTTAAGACGGCCCCCAACAAAACGGTAGAACTACCAAGAGATCGTCTATGGGCCGAGTTATTCTGGCTTGCCCCACTGCTTCTGCTAAAACCCTTAATAACTAGCCTCACCCTAGCCGGCGGTGGTTCGGGTGGAGTCTTCGCACCCTCGCTATTCCTTGGCGCTACGCTCGGAGCCACCTTCGGCATGGTAATGAATCTGTGGCTACCCGAGTACAGCCATTCGCCTGGTGTCTATGCCATCGTTGGCATGGCAGCCGTCGTCGCTGGTACCACCCAAGGCGTTTTGTCAGCCATCCTCATTGTCTATGAAATGACGGACCAATACGAAATCATTCTCCCCAACAT
>CAYGQU010000592.1:0-1893 GCA_964352045.1 uncultured Planctomycetaceae bacterium | reverse complement strand
GAACTTGGTCACTGTTGGGCGCTGAACTTCAAAAGCCTATCCTGAACGACGAGGCGTTAAGTGTTCCCTTCACGAATGAGTTAGGAGTTAACGGGACCATTAGATTCTTAAAAAACATATCGGGGTTATGGTTAATCCAAGAGCTACGCCGCGACTTACAACGCCATGGCATTAGTCGCAACTTCAGTGAACTGATGACCGAAGCTCGGCAAGCTGAAACAAGCGGTACTGTCATCAATCCTAATGATACAATTTTTGCTGAACCCAATGACATGCAAGCAAAGGTACAAGATTATGCCCGCAAGACAAATCAAGTGATCCCCGAAACGGCTGGGCAGATTGCTCGATGTTGTCTTGAAAGTCTATCGCTTTGCTATGCCCAAACACTCGAGCAACTGGAGGTCATTACAAAGCAAGCGGTATCAGCCCTACACATTGTTGGTGGTGGAGTACAGAATCGGTTATTGAATGACCTAACCGCTTCAGCTACGAATCGCTTAGTAACTGCCGGACCTGTGGAAGCTACGGCAATTGGAAACCTTCTTGTCCAAGCTATGGGATCTGGAGAAATCTCGGACCTCACCGAGCTTCGTCAAGTGGTAGTTAAATCATTCCCACCAACTATGGTTGAAAACAACAACTATCTAGTTAGAGAAAATTCTCTTGAAAAATATAATGATCTCACAAAAATTAAATCCTGATTTACGTTAGTCAAGATTTAATCTGACGGAGACAAACTAATCAAAGATTTACCTGGATGGAATGACTTAGCAAACCATAGCTACCAATTCCTATACGATGTAAACGTCACTGCCAAATTGCGAAGTGTTACGCCTGTTGTCACATTGAAATTAGGGATTTCAAATACACGCCGATCGTCCGAACCTGCCCAGGCAATTTCCACTTCGTAACCATCAGGCGCTTCGATGATGACATCATTACTTATGACTAAAGCTGAAGAAGATGTTTCAGCATGCATTAATTCGATTTTTGCTTTGGTGGGATCACCACTTACAAAGAGGGAAGGGTCGAAGACGATCTTATCGTTCGTGCCAAAAGCTTCTGTTAGGTCAATTTGGGAAAGGTCTGGTAATTCAGGTTGTGCATCACCATTCACATACGCTATCGCTTCTCGAAGCGTCAGTGTTCCATCGTCTGTATCAATAAGGCCGTCATAGTCCACACTAACAGTTAGAGTTGCAAGCATACGACGATCTTCAAGATGCTCATGTCGCATCGAGTGTGTTCCCGTATGGCGTGTTACAGAAAGGTCCTTGTTCTTCTTATCAAAGCCAAGCCACTTTTGGATAATTTGATGCATCTAAAATCCCTTCTCGATGGAGCAGTAATTAACTCTATATCTGGGTTTCTTTTTTAATGGATGTTATCTTTTAGTGGAAAAAGCAGTGATTGCACTAATAGTCATTAGCCATATTGCCGTGGGCTCCGGAACGGCACTGGCTATTCGAAAACCAATGTCGCCACCTGTAGCATCTGGAGAACGAATGAAATGTCTAAATGAAGACGATAAACTAGAAGAGACGCCACCACCGCCAGATATCCACGCTCCTCCGCGAAAACCACGGTTTTCTACAGGGTCATCATTTACTAAATCAATTGCTGTTTCATCCCACTCCCAGACATTACCAGCTTGTCCGACAACCCCGTAAAGGCTTTCGCCACCAGCAAGCATCACACCGGCTGGTCCAGTTTGGTTATAAACTGCCGTTCCTGGATCAGTCCCAAACTCAACGGGCGTAGGAGCAGTATTGCTCCCCGTAGGAAAATCAAAGTAATCCTCATTGGTTGGATCATAGAAAGCGGCTTTGTACCACTCGTCAACGCTAGGCAAGAAGTATTGAGCTTGACTATTACGAAAACGGTTGTTGGCGT
>CAYGQU010000591.1:0-1893 GCA_964352045.1 uncultured Planctomycetaceae bacterium | reverse complement strand
GTCAGATCCTGTCCGGTTCCATCGGCGGCCAAACCGATGCCTGTCTCACCTAGCGAATCCCGCCACACGGTGTAGTCGGCGGCGTCGACTCGGCCGTCACGGTTGTAGTCGCCGTAGGGGACGAGCATATCAATGCTGAAATCTAGCAAAAAGAAATCACTGTTGCTGAAGCTACCAGGTCCAAACGAGACGTATACTGTATCCCCGGCCTGCAATTGCCCGAGTTCGGTATCGAAAGATGCGGTAGCACCCGACTCAATCGCGTCGAACGTGAGCGTCGCCTCGTCGTTGATATGAACCAGTACTTCAAGCCCTGAGCCGTTTGCGTTTGTAGTAACAACGCTATCCCGAATGGCATATTCGCCGTCTTGATCGACGGTGTAGGCGGCAATTACGGACCGTGCAACCCCACCGGACCCTGATTGGTTCTCACCAGTTCCCGGATGCCCATTGGTAGATCCTAGTCGTGCAAAACGTGCGGCAGGATCATTGGACGGCGTTGGCAAGCCGTCGGTTGTAAAATCCGTTCCTGTTGTTTGTAGCAATGTATAGTTTGAAGGGTCTCCCACGACACCGTCGGAATTCCACAAGTATTGCCAGCCAGTCGTTACAGAGTTGGCCGAGAAATCGTCACGGTAGTCAGCGACACTGATTGAAGGCCTGTCGTGAACAACTCGGATTCCAGTGTCCCTGCCCGTAATCTGAGAGGCTTCGTCGGTTATACGCAATAGATTGTCAAGAAAAGGACCCGAATTCTGCACGGTATTTCCGGTCAGAGTAACATCGGCAGCATTATCAATCCAAATGAGCGACGTGGGATCAATTCCATAGGCTGTCCCAGTATTGGTGTCTATTCCTTGAGTATTCACAAAGTGGTTCCCGATGACTTGGACTCCTTCCACCTGGCTGAGGATCACACCAGGGCCAGAAACACCATCGATAACATTGTCCTCGATAGTGATATTAGCGTGGTCGCGACCAATCCATCCATCGATGGTGTTGACTACGATGGCGCCGCCATCCGCGTTGGTTGGGTCACCGAATTGGCGTCCCGTATTCTTCACTGTATTGCCGCGAATAATGACATTTTCGCTAAAGGAAGCTTCTTGCCATATGTAGGGCTCCGCCAACATGACGATTCCGCCGATGGTACTACCATCGATCATATTATTCTCAACTAAACCATCCGAAGCCTTTATGAGCATACCCCGTGCACGATGGTTCTCGATTAAGGTGTCTCGAATCTCGAATCCGTTGCCGCTGCGGTCGGGGCTGGCGATTAGATCACCAGGATTGAGGCTTAAGGTTTGGTCAAGTGTCACGCGATATCCTGTATCTAGCGATGATCTTGCCAATGGTAGGGTGGCATCTCGAAGTACCGCCAGTCCGGCGTCAAGCGAGGCGTCACGGACGATTGACTGAACGATTGCCTCGGTAACGTTGCCAGTGACTCTGTTATAGCCACGGACGCGGTCGCCGACCTGGAAATTCAACTCAGCATTCTTAGCACCCACTTCGAGCTCAAATGCCGATGACCCGCCGATGAGATGAAAATCCGTATTGATTGCAATCCCATCATCACCTTGCCCAGTAATGTAAGCACCTGTAATGGAAGGCCCTACCGACGTGTGCTTACTGTGGAAACCGTCTGCGTTTGAAGAGAGCAGACGCTGCTCGGTTGCTCCTAGGGGCAAAGGGCCGGGAAGGACACTTATGTTATTGTAAGTGTTATTGCCGCCGCCCCGCTCGAAGACGCCAAAGCTTGTCGAAGCATGCAGCGTAACATCTTGCAGCATCACATCGGAGGAGTCTTCGATAAGGATGCCGTGGGGGATCTGGGTCGGTAGTGTCAAAGATGCTAGGTCGCCTACTGCCAGCGCGTCTTGTACACCA
>CAYGQU010000590.1:0-1918 GCA_964352045.1 uncultured Planctomycetaceae bacterium | reverse complement strand
AGGGTGGGTGCAGCGAAGCGTAACCCACTTTTTGTTTGTTGGTAGATAGCTTACTCAATTCTAGTAACAAACAACTGCGCAACCAAACCTCGCATTTGCTTTCTCTAAAATCGGTGGTTCTCTTCTTTCTTACCCACCAAATTTGCTAGAATCTGCATCTTCACATGGGTGCTTACACTGTACCAAAGTACCTCGGCTATTCTCGAATGATTCGCGAAGGGATTGATACCATGGTCCGATGTTTTTTATTCATTGTGCTCATATGCTACTGCACGTTTTCTAATTTGAAAGCGGTTGAAGTAACCTTTACCGCAGGCGGAATCCTTAGCGGTGTTGGTCCTGATTTGCTGAGCGAATTTAGCGTCGGCGATCCGTTTGAAATCACGTTGACTTACGAAAGCGATACGATTGACGCTTTGCCTGAAGATACCGAGTTTGGGATCTATCGGAATTCGATTGTCTCGGTAGTAGGTCAAATTGATGGTTATGAATTCGGTTGGGATCCACCCAACCCTAATGCGGTTATCACAAGTGCGATTAACGTTGATGTTGATCGTGTGATGGACGTGATCATACGCGACAGCAATAGTGGCGCTTCCAATTTTATCGCAACACCAGTTAACGGTTTAACACCTTACTTTGGTAACTTTCCGTTCTTTGAAGTCGATGGTCCTGGGGGATTCTTGGGGACCGAAGATTTGCCGACAACGGTTCCGAGGATTGATCAATTCACGGCATCAGGATTCAAGAACTTTCGTATCCAATGGGAACCAGGCCCAACGCTGAATAAGATCGAAGGAAATTTCGATTACATCTTTGCCGGTACTTCGGCACTCGATGGCGACTTTAATTCCAATGGCACGATCGATGCTGCCGACTATTCTATTTGGCGAGATAATCTTGGTAGCACTACCAATCTTGATGCCGACGCGAGTGGCAATTCATTAATCGATCAAGCAGACTATGTGATATGGGCTTCTAATTACGGAAACACTTCCGTAATGCTATCGAGCAATCCGATTCCAGAACCGAGAGCAATCGTAACGTTGCTAATGGCCCTCCTTTCAGCCTGCCATGTTAAGCGTTGCCATCCACGGTAGTCCGTCTGGAGTGCATTCAGCGAGCGTAACCCACCAAGTAACGTGCGGTTTCCAATGATACCATTACACATACGAAAAAGGCCTCGTTACCGGTTAGGTGACGAGGCCTTTTGTATTTTAAGCGTAGCAATATTCCGTGTTAGCGAATGATCTTGCCATCGTTTTGAATCGCAGCGGCAACTCGCTCGGAGCCTTTGGCATAGCCGTCGGCGTTGGTCCAGAACTTGTTGAGTGTTTGCTCGCTGGCGAAGAAGTAAAACTTTCCTTCGTACTCCAACGCGTATTGGCGGGTCCCTGGTACCGCTTGTCGATTATCGACTGCCATCACAGGATCGGAGCCTGAAAGGGCAGGGCTGAAGTCATCGGGGCTGGCAAGGAATTTATCACGGCTTGCTTCGTCAGCAAACAAGTAAGTGCGGCCACGATGGATGGCTCCCCACCTTACGTCGCCCTTCACCCATTGCCATTTGTCTTTCATCGTAACGGCACAGTAGCCATCAAAACCTAACGGTGGGCTACCTGCTGGAAGTTGTACGGCTGGGGCGACGGCCACCTGTTTTGAGATTTCATCAGTCTTCTCAACAATCGGGGTGATAGCCGCTTGTGGCAAGCTCGCTACCTTCTCAAAGATTGGCTGCGAAGTCGTTTGCGATTGGCTAGGTGGAACGGTCGGAGCAACAGGTGCTGCCTGTGTTCCAAAATAAGGGTTTTCAAGCGAAGGGGCCGACTTGGTAGTCGAAGGTTGAATAACGGCTGGTTGGGCTAGGTTCGTTCCCGTAGGAGCCGACGATTGGGCACCGGGCGCCATTGCATAGCGA
>CAYGQU010000589.1:0-1919 GCA_964352045.1 uncultured Planctomycetaceae bacterium | reverse complement strand
AGATATTCCCGTAGCAATTGAGCAATCAGAAGCAATTGACGTTGATTTTTCTACCTTAGTACCCAACTTGGGATCCGCTCATAAGCTGCGCATGACGTGCCTCTCGATGGGAAATCCCCACGCGGTATTTTTCGTTGATGAGCTTTCAGATGAACTCGTGCGAGAAGTAGGACCACAAATCGAAACTTGCTCGCTTTTTCCGGATCGCACCAATGTTGAATTTGCGGTGATAAACCATCGTGATGAAATAACGATGCGGGTTTGGGAGCGAGGCAGTGGTGAAACGCACGCCTGCGGCACCGGCGCATGTGCCGTGGTTGTTGCAGCCATCTTGAATGGACTCGCCGATCGCAAAGTAACCGTGCACCTACGGGGCGGTGATTTGGCGATCCATTGGCCTGATCCCGAAGGGGAGCAAGTTGCAAGTGTTTATAAAACGGGCCCCGCGGAGTTCGTCTTCGATGGCATTTGCGAAATATGAATCGGTCCAATTATACCGTTATCGTTTATGAATCGAACGATCTAACCATCTCAGTCAAATCGCAGAAGCATAGCACACGGACAAATGCCGAGGAATTGGATCATCACGGATCATTCGTCAAGTATTTATGCCTTTTTACTTCGCGATTGGACCGCATCTTCGTAGCTTTATTGATTCTTAATTCTTGCTTGGGGTTCGCTTAACTGGTTAGCCCTCTGATTCGATAAGTTCATAAATCTTCTCTGCGTTTGTCTTACCCACCGAGTGCCCAAAGCGGCTGATAAACCCTATGATGGGCCTCGCCCACCATGGAATCATCTTGCCGGTATCAATGGTTTGAAGGAATCGGGTTCCTTGTGCAATCAAGGTTAATTCATAACTTTCAGTCACCTCGCACTTTTTACCACCTAAGTGACTTGTATGTTGGAATTCAATTCGATTTGGTTCCATTAAACTGATCACTGTAACGTGAGTTTCAGACTCTTTATTCGACATCCGATACCGAATATCGTATTGCTCTCCTAACGAGACGCTCCCTTCCGCCCGGCGATTGATGGCGACTAATTTTTCGTTCCACCCTGACATTAAAATCGGATCCGCTAAATAGGGCCAAATCTTTTCGGGCGAAGCCTGGATGATTCCTTTTTCGTAGATTTTCATCGCCACCCTCGTGAAGTTGTTAACAATTTGCTTTGATGATTAGAAGCTAGAAAAAAAGCTGAGTACCTTTTCTTAGGCACTCAGCTTTTCTATTTCGTATTGTTGTTCAGTCAGTTACTAAAGCGAAGACTTACTTGGGTGCGAGTGTTGCAATGATGCGACGGCCTTGCATGCTTGGCCCCTGTTCGAGCTTGGCGACTTCTTCAAGCTCTTTGACGACTCGGTTAATGAGCTTGAAGCCTTCGTCCGTGTGGGCATTTTCACGACCTCGGAAAATGACCGAGAAGACAACTTTATCTTTGTGCGAAAAGAAGGTCTTCGCACGATTGATCTTGGTCATCAAGTCGTGTTCGCCGATCTTCGGGCGAAGACGAACTTCTTTATTTTGGCTTTGGTGCGTGTGCCCTTTGTTGTGACGCTTCTTTTGCTGGTACTTGAACTTGCCATAGTCCATGATACGGCAGACAGGTGGCCGTTCAGTCGGAGCGACTTCGACGAGGTCGAGGTCCGCATCTCGGGCCTTTTGGAGAGCTTCTTCCGTAGGGATCACACCGAGCTGTGTTCCATCAGCATCGATCACTCGAATCGGAGTAATGCGTATCGACTCGTTGATACGTTGTTGGTCTTTGCGATCGGCATTGCGATCATCAGTACGTAAGCGGGACAATTGAGTTCCTAAAGGGGTCAGAAAAAAGGCGTTACGGCGCAGCTCTTAAGTATCGGTCATAAAGTGGGGTCGCGTCAACAATAGGGGCAAAAACGAATAATGGATCGAGCT
>CAYGQU010000588.1:0-1924 GCA_964352045.1 uncultured Planctomycetaceae bacterium | reverse complement strand
TAACTAAGGAGCGCTAGAGTGAAATTGCACAATCACTGGGCACTGCTCAGAATTTCTAACAAGCCGCCATCATTGGGCGGCTTTTTCTTTTCTAGCTAGGTACGGGTAAGACTCCTCCTTGGTTGGTTTGGTTAATAAAGACCCCTCCTCGTCTCTTAGCCAGCAACTCGATAACGCAATCCAAGATGCTTGGCTGGGAGACAATTTAGAAAGGCGTAGACTCTACGCAGTCGTTTACTAAAATGACCTTCCGGAGAGAGAATTTCTCTTAGAATCGAACAGGCCTTCTGTAGCAGAGTGACGATTCGTCCATCCAATGTCAAGATTTAGTTGACCATGTTGCAACATGATCAAGCGAGCGGGCATGTTCACTAGCTGATCCATTCCAAAAGAGATGGCACTCAGTAAGGCCCTACAGTGAACTCCTCAGGGTGACCAGCTTGCACGTTGAGCATGTCCACTGTGCATGCTCACTCTGGCCGCGACTGACCCGATGAACCACCTCCGTGAAACGATACACCGGGCAGGTGGCCATGTTGCAACAGGTAGCACCGCTCGCACAGGTGTGCACATGATTAGAAGCTACCGAAAACCAATGTGAGCAACACGCTTAAGCAATCAATCAAACTGCCCATGGTGCAACATGGCCATGCGACTGCAACATGAACCCCCTGTGCATGCAATGCGTTGCGCGAAGAATGTTGCATCATGGCCATGGTCATCATGGACGGTTCAATCCAAAAATAATTTGCATGGCGGTAACAAAGCGTTTGCGTTAGAAGTAAAAAGCGTAGTAGGGTGGTCATCGTAGAACCACTTGAACTGTGAGGCAATTTGACTAAGACGCAATATTCTATCTCCGCTGCTAGTCGCATCAGCGGTAAAAGCAGAGCTACCATTTCACGCCATATCAAAAGCGGCAAACTATCCTGCGAACTCGATCGTGACGAAAACAAGGTCGTCAATGCTAGTGAGCTAGTAAGAGTCTATGGCAATGAATGTGACTTTGCTCGCGAAGAACTGCGAGAAGACAATCGCGGTGAGAAAAGGGGAGTCGCTTCCGATACGGCCCAGAGCGAATCACAAGATAAAACGAGCCACGCTGCTATTGAAGCAGTACGTGAACAACAAATAAGCCAATACGTGGCTCAAATCGAACACCTCCAACAAGCGCTCGATAAAGCACAAGATAGCCAGAATCGTATTACTCTCTTACTAGAACAACGCTCCAGCGACAGTAACGATTGGGAATCATCCCTCGAAACGATGGCTAGCAAGCTTGCAAACCAAACTCAGAATCAAATTGAAGAACTTCGCGCAAATCACACCGAAGAGATCCTTAAGTTGAAGCGGGCTCTTCATAGGGAACGCAATAAAAGCTTATGGCGACGATTGTTTGCGTGATTTGATGATCTATTGGCAATAGGATGAAAGGGTAGAGGACTAACAAATGGATAGAACTTCAGAACTTGATTCTTTTAAGACGATCAATTTAAGTCTAATCGCTAGTGCTCACGGCTATGAAATCGATCGTAAAAAATCGACACGGCATTCAGTGCTCATGAAAAACGGTTCGGATAAGATCATCATTGCCCAAAATGGTAAGCACTACGTTTATTGCAGTGTTTTTGATCCAGGCTCGGCAGGTACAGTGATTGATTTTACGCAGCGGGTAATTGAGCCAGGTTGCTCACTTGGTCGTGTTAGACAACTCCTCAGGCCCTATCTAGGAGGTAGCTTTCAATACGACATTCAGCTGAAGCAACAGGGACGCTATCAGTCAAAAATCAGTCCGAGTGAGCCTGATTTGTTGGGGGTTGCGGCACGGTATGCTCGTTTTGAACCGATAACCCAATCGCATGAATACCTATGTAAAACACGAGGCATTCCGTTAGATTTATTACAAAGCAAACGACTATCAGGT
>CAYGQU010000587.1:0-1929 GCA_964352045.1 uncultured Planctomycetaceae bacterium | reverse complement strand
CCGCCGACTGATGATCGCCTATTTGGTTTACGAGTTTGTAGAGTCGTGTCAATTCAGGTACAGGATCGGCTGCCAAAGCCGCTTCATCAACAAAATGCTTGTAGCCGTAGATGATCATCCCAAACTGAGTACCCCAGTCGCCGATATGATTGTCGCTTGTTACATCATGGCCGATGAACCGAAGGACTTGGCACAGTGCGTCACCGATAACGGTCGATCGAATATGGCCCACATGCATCGGCTTGGCGACATTGGGCGACGAGTAATCGAGCACGTACTTGCGAGGAGATTCCGTGATTGAAATACCAAGCCTTTCCGTATCGGTCGATGCTTTTTCTAGCTGCCTTAGTAACCAGCTATCGTGTAGACGGACGTTGATGAATCCTGGCCCTGCGATCATTGCCCCAGGTCCTTCCGCTGGGACATCGCAAAGCGAGTCCCAGCCAGGCTCTTCGGCCAAACGGGTGACGATCTCCTCGGCAATTTCACGCGGCTTTCGGCCTATTTTTTTTCCAAGGGGCATCGCGCAATTTGCCTGGTAGTCGCCAAACTTGGCGTCTTGGCTCGGCAGAACCATTTGGGCTAGCGTTTGGGGGTCAATCTCGGCATGTTCCTCAGCCAGCGGCGTAAGGGCAATGGTAAAGCGACGACGGAGTTCAGCAAGCGGACTATTCATGCCAGCAGGATCGCTGTTTCAGACGAAATCTGCAAGGGATGGGTCAGGGTAGAGAGTGGCTAGGGAAGAGATAAGACGTATGTTGGCGATTAAGAATAATACCCACGAATACAAGAAGCAGTCATCCTACCTCGGCTTTACTTCGATTCGAAAGTGAACAACTATGGGTAGGTCATCAACGGGTTGCCATCCTTCAGACAAAAAATAGCTTATAGCAAATCTGGCCAAAGCGCATCGCTTACCATCAAACCTTCGCGGGTGAGCATCAGGTGATTGGCCTCTTGTTTGAGCATCCCTTGCTGGAGAAGTTTGGCAATCGAATGACCGGCAAGTTGGTCAATCGAAAAGCCTGTTCGCTCTGCGAATACTTCGATGTCGATCCCCTCAAGGCGTCGCAAACCGAAAACAAGTCGCTCGTGAGCCCGTTCTTCGGGTGTTAATTCTTCTTGCTCGGCAACAGGAGATTCGCCTGCCAATACACGTTTGAGATAGGTTGTGGTGCTTCGGTGGTTTGTTTCGCGTATGCCGTTGACGTAGCGGGCTGCACCGGGTCCAACCGCAAAGTATTCGTTGCCTGCCCAGTAGGCTTCGTTATGTCGGCTGCGCTTTCCCGGTTTTCCAAAATTGGAGACTTCGTAATGCTCAAAACCGACCGACGTGAGTTGCTCGATGGCAAACAAATACATGTCGCGTTGTAGCTCCTCGTCAATTTCCGAAAGTTCAGCCTTCAAACGGCGTGACCAGAAGCTAGTTCCTTGTTCATAAGTGAGGCCATAAGTCGAAACGTGTCCCGTGCCGAGGGCAATTGTTTGTTCCAAATCGCTAGTCCAATCAACCAACGTCTCGTTTGGTGCGGCAAAGATCAGATCAATCGATACCTCAAGCCCTGCATCGTGAGCAGAGGTAACTGTCCGACGAATGTCTTCGGCCGAGTGGTCTCGTTCTAGTTGTTTCAATTTCTCGGCATGAAACGATTGGGCACCAAGGCTGATCCGCGTCACACCTCGATCAGCCAATAATTGAATCGCCTCGTTTGATAAGTCGGCGGGGTTGGCTTCGACGGTCCATTCGATGGAGGCTAAATTCGTCAGAAGCGGAAACCAATGGTTCGCTAATTGCAATAACTTATCGAGTTCTGGCAGTGGCAGCTGCGTCGGTGTACCCCCGCCGAAGTAAAGCGTTTCGATCGGCTGAGGTGTACCAAGCGATCTGAGTTCAATCTCAATTGCTCTTAGATAGTCTGCAACAAGATC
>CAYGQU010000586.1:0-1934 GCA_964352045.1 uncultured Planctomycetaceae bacterium | reverse complement strand
CTTTTACTTTGGAAAACGTATGAATTGAACCCGCCAAAAAGAGCGGGTCGTCGAATTCTTCCTCCTCTTCGTCGTCAATATTACCATCAAAGGTAGCGTTGATGCCAGCAGCAGCGGCAAAGTCTCCTCCGGCAGCAGCAGCTTTAACCGGCGGTTCGTCTCCATTATTATCGAAGTCGCGATCCGCTGCAGGCGAACGACGGCTGGGACAGTAATATGTTTTAACAGGCGAACGCATCGAAACCGAGTTGGCATCGTCATAAACTGGCACCGAAGGATCCCACGCATCGTAGATTGCACTTTCTTCCATATATGGCAACATCTCAAAAGCCCATGAGACACCGAAGTCGTCTCTTCTTTTACGGCCGGTAGGAAATTGCTTTTTTAAATCATGGTGTAGCGAAAGTGCCAGCCCCATTTGCTTGAGGTTATTCTTACATTCGGATCGCCGCGCCGCTTCTCGCGCTGACTGCACGGCTGGTAGCAGCATCGCTACCAAAACGCCAATGATGGCAATCACCACCAATAGTTCGACTAAAGTGAAGGCGTTTCGACGTAAGCTGGCAGCCATGATAAAATCTTGCTGGATGAGTTTAGGAACTAATGGAGCTAAAGCTAAATAAGGTGATAATTAGCCTTTGATCGAAGCGTGCGGAAGAAAGAGAGGTGCAGGAGAAAATTCTCCACCGATTCCTCGCAGTTTTTAATTTCGCTATTAAAACCAGAGTGGATTCGATATTTTTATTTTGAACCACCATTTCTAGCTCTCTATCTTTCTTCCAAATTATTTTTTCTTGGCATCCTTAGCCAAGCTCTCGATGGTGGCAAAATAGACAGAACGACCAAAGACCCGCTCAAAAAGATCGACTTTGCGACGAGCGGCCCACAAATCGAGTTCGGCATCGCCACTTGTTTGAACAGCAATTTCAACGCGAGTCTCTGAGACATTTGCCAAGACATCGGTGACTTGTTGTTGATGGGTTCGATCCAAAGCGAGCGCGAGCCGTAAAATGGCAGCCATTTTGGCAACCCGATCTTGGTCATGATCCGACAACGCTGCGTAGGGCCGATGCTTTTGCTTTGGCCTAGCCCCTCGGTGATAGCGTGCTACGTTGGCAATTACCTGAAGTTCGTCTCGCTCGAAGCCGGGTAGATCACTATTACGAATCAACTGGTAACTGTGCTTATGGTGTTTGTCAAAATTAATAAGGTAACCCACGTTGGAAAGGATAGCAGCAGTTTCGATTAAAGAACGATCCTTAGGATCAAGCCCCAAAGGCTTGGCTAGCTGATCAAGCAACTGGCTTGCCATCCATGCCACTTGGCGCGAATGGGCAAGATCGGTGCCGCACCGTTCAGCAAACTGCTCGACGGCAAGCTTCTGTTCGTCGGCAGTAACCGACTTACCCTGCCGTGAGGTTTGCTCCAGCATCGTAAGTAACAGCCCGTCACGAACGCCCCCGGTGTGGACTTGTACAACATTGATTTTTAGATGCCGAAGGATGCGTTCAATGACCAGCAAACCGGCTAGGATAATGTCCGCGCGGCGAGGGTTGAGTCCATTGATTTTCTTGCGTTGCTCAAGCGTTTGGTTAGCAATGTCAGAGATAAGGTGCCGAACTTCAGCTCGGTTCGCACGAAACCCACGTACCGAAGGTTCTTCGCCGGTTGCATCCGTCGCACTAAGCATCGATGCCATGGCGGTAAAAGTCCCCCCCGCTCCGTAAAGCATCGAAGGAACAAAAGGTGGCTTCTTTGCCTGCTTGCGTAAAATGGCATCAATGTATTTACTCGCTTTATCGAGCGTACGTTCACTACATTTGTCAGCAAGTCCACACGCCTCGGTAACTCGAACCGCACCGAGCCTTGTGGCGATCACTTCCTCAACAACGCCGCTAGAAGCCAGCACAATTTCGGTACACCCCCCTCCTATA
>CAYGQU010000585.1:0-1937 GCA_964352045.1 uncultured Planctomycetaceae bacterium | reverse complement strand
AGGTTTGGCTGATCCGCCAAACTTCGCGATGTTGCAGCACCGGAATGCCATGCGTGGTGAGAATCTTCGTCGCCTCTTGGCTCTTGCCCAAAGCGTAGGCGTGGATCACGGGCGTTTTGCCTTCAGCAAATGCCTGATGAACCAGTTCGATAAGCCGCTCGATCGTTTCACGACGCGGTGGGAGCCGATACTGGGGCTTGCCAAAGGTTGATTCCATGACGAGTGTCTTCGCATGCCTTGGTTCGCATGGGGCAGCCGTCATTGAATCGCCCAGCTTGAAGTCGCCGGTGTAGAGCAGCGAGTCGTCGTCCTTTTCAGCCAAAAGCATGGCCGAACCAAGGCAGTGTCCCGCCCCAAGGGCTGTCAGACGAAGTCCACCATATTCGAGAGGCTCGCCTAGCCGCATTTCCGTGACTGGCCGCATGCCGAGTCGTCGCCAATAGAGTCTTGCCGTCTCGGGCGTGCAAAGGGCCATTTCGTGCCGGGCCATATGGTCGGCATGAGCGTGCGAGACGAACGATCGGGCCTGTCGGCGGCGGCAATCGAGCCAAAGCTGGGCAGCTGGCAGAAGCAAACCATCTTGATAAACGTGCAATTGAGAAGATTGGGCTAGAGTAAATGACAATAAGAGGGGTGATTCAAGTGGCTAGGTGGCTCCCCTTTGCCGAGTCAATAAGCATAATAACGGTTCGTAGAAGTATTATCCTCCCCGTCTGATGCTGTCTTCCCTAATTGGGTCTGATCTATGTCGTTACTCGAGATTCTCATCCTCGCCATCGTTCAGGGACTCACCGAGTTCTTACCCGTTAGTTCATCGGGGCACTTGGTGGTTGCCAACGCGTTGCTCGAAATGCTTGGCAAAGAACCAACGAAGGATCTCATTGAAGTTAGCATCGTACTCCACCTCGGCACGCTTGCCAGCGTGTTGGTCTACTACCGGAAAGAGATCGCAGGGCTGTTTACCAACGATCGCCAGCTGCTGCCGTTATTAGTTCTTGGAACCATTCCGGCAGCGGTCGTTGGGGTTGGTATTAAAAAAGGGCTCTCTGACAGCGCGGCAGATGGTATTCTTGAGAATGTCCTACTGGCTGGCTGGATGTTCCCTCTTACCGCTTTGCTCTTGGTTTTGGCAACAAGGCTAAAACATGGCGAGACGAATTACACGCAGCTTACTTGGCGTAACACGCTATTGATCGGAATTGCCCAAGCGCTAGCAATCTTGCCTGGCATATCGCGCAGTGGTTCAACGATTGCCGCGGGGCTGCTCGTCGGGCTCGACCGGCAAAGTGCCTCGACGTTTGCCTTTCTGCTGGCAATTCCGGCGATCCTCGGAGCAGGCTTCTTGGAAACACTCGATATACTCGATGAAGGAAGCACTGGTACGTCAATTGGCTTGCTGCTTGTTGGTTTTGTCGTTTCGTTCGCGGTCGGCCTCGGTGCGTTGACACTGCTGATTCGCTGGGTCAAGCAAGGAAAGCTCGATCTGTTTGCTTGGTATCTTGTTCCGCTTGGCGTCGCGGTGGTGGCTTGGCAGATGCTGGGATAAAGCTCAAAACGCTAAAAAATACCACCTCTTTTAATCGGTTTATTGCTGAATAGCCGAAAAACGCTTTCCGAATACCTTTCAGCACGTCCGTTCTAAGCATTGTCCGACCGAGCCGCCACGTCTAAGCTAGTAGTGGTTAGTACCCCAGGGGATAATTTGTCCCGATTAACTCTCCTGCCTCGGCACAATTTACTCAGGCCCAAGAATCTCGCCAGCACCCATGCCTTCTGAAGAAGAAATTTACCAAGAACACATTCTCGATCACTACGAAGATCCTTTCCACCAAGGCGACGTAGCGGATGCGACGCATGCACATGAAGACAAGAACCCGCTGTGCGGAGACATCATCAAGATTACGCTAAAGCTCGATGACGATGGCAAAGTCTTAGAC
>CAYGQU010000584.1:1084-1962 GCA_964352045.1 uncultured Planctomycetaceae bacterium | reverse complement strand
GTTTTTTATCAATTGGCATGTGAGCTACCCAGTTTATCGTACGCTGAAACGGATCGACTGCTAGGACAACTCCTGTACCGGTTGGGCAATATAAACATCCTTGGTGCCAAATAGGCGATACTCCAATGCGTCGCAACGCATCGGTTTGACGCATTCCTGTGTAGCTCACTAGTGGTTGTTGCCAAAGAATTTTTCCGGTTTGACTCTCCAACAAAAGAAGTCGAATCATCCCCTGCTGTTCAGCGAGTATGGCGAGCCAATCATCAAGAGGGGTCGGTGCGCCTAAAAAGCGAACTCGTTTGAGTTGTTTATTTGGATCACTATCGGGAGAATCGGTTTCTCGTAACGGATCGGACCCATCAAGACGCCAGCGGAGTTTTCCCTGCCGTGCAAGGTCGTAACAAGCTAAAGCATTGGTCGGCTCAATGTTATCACGCCCCCTAGAGCCTCGTTCAAATTCTTGTTGCTCAAATGTGGTACTATTGGCGAACTCTTGTGAAGGTGTAATGACAAACACTGATCGTGAATCGCTTGTCAGGGTTCCATGAACCCGATCGAGCCAGGCCGTTTCGCTGAGGGGATTTAGTTGAGGCGGTAAACGATCCGTTTCAGTGTTTTGACGAAGTTTGGTCATAGGATCAAAAGCCTCGTCCGTTAAATCGACAAGCCATTGTCGTTTACCCGAAACTGCCTCGATGCCAATTAACTGCTCGCCTTGACGTATGACGATAACTCCATCGACCGCTATGGCATTTGATGTAGGAAGGGTTGCTGCTTGCTCAGGCATTTTGGTTTGCAACTTGTCGAGAGCAGCCACTTCGCTGTCAGTCCCCGTGACAACATACCAACTTCGCCAACTGGTTGGGACCGAACCAACC
>CAYGQU010000584.1:0-1074 GCA_964352045.1 uncultured Planctomycetaceae bacterium | reverse complement strand
ACGCTCGACACCCCCACCTGGTCCCAACCATTGAAGGGGACTGTTGCGATCCATCCACCTTTGAGTGGGAAGTGACACGGAAGCAGTTGCTGATGAGGCTCTGTCTTTTGCCAACGCCAACCGATTATCAAAGGAAATCTCGATAAAGTCGGGCTGCGTACTAGAAGAATTCGTTAATGCGATTTCAATAGCTGATCGAATCGAACTGGCCATAGCATCATTGCCCCGTTCTTGCTCGCTCCATGCCCAAGCTTCCCATGCAGTCTGACCAAAATCAGTTTGTTCCAAGCGTTCGGGTGGTCGATTGCCCCAAACCTTGGGAGGGAAGTTGGCTGCTAGTTTCGCCAAGCTTGCTTGGTCTCTTTGCTCCAAGGCAATTGCCAGTTCACGTTCGAGATCGTTCTCGAACATCGTGGCAAAGGTGCGTTGGCCAGCGGGAGGGAGTGAACCAAGGATCGCTGCCGCCTGCCGTTTAAGGCTTTTCCTTGAGGGATCGAGACTATCACTTTCGGCAGCCAGAATTCGGGTCAGAAGCCGAATCCCATCAGTGTATTTTTTCCCTTTGATAAGCTGCTTTGCGACCTCCAATTCTCGTTTTTTTTGTCGATCGGTTGCCAAATAGGAGCCGAAGTAAAGCTCGCTGGGTCGCCAATTTGGGTCATTTTGGGGACTTTCTTCCCCTTTTACCGAAGAAAAAAGCATTAAATTGCTAGCTAGCAGACTAGCCAGAAACAAGCCTTGAAAATGAGACCTAACGAGCCACTTCTGACCCCTTGTAGGGGGTTTATTCCTTGCCTCCGATTTTGTTACAAGTCTTTTCATATCAATAATATACAGCGACAGTTTTGTAATACTTGAGGCGATTGATTTGATTTGCCTTATTCTAACGATTTATGAGCTATAGTTAGGGTACGAAAGACAGGAATAGACCGGTTTTCTCGACGAAACCACTATTTTTCCGCTTGTATTGGGACCCAAGCCTTCGTTTTAATCACGCCAGTTAGTTTACTTGACGAACTAGCTATCACCCTTACCTTTTCGCCAGGGTTGCCTGGCTAACTGATCGTTACGACC
>CAYGQU010000583.1:0-1967 GCA_964352045.1 uncultured Planctomycetaceae bacterium | reverse complement strand
CTTCGGGAAACTTTGCCCGTTCACCTTTTGCGTCAAGATATAGCGTCATCGCTAAGCCGATTTGTCGCAGGTTGCTCTTGCACTGGGTGCGGCGAGCGGCTTCTCGTGCAGCTTGAACCGCTGGCAAAATCAAGCTTACAAGTACGGATACAATCGCTATTACCACTAGCAATTCGATTAGCGTAAATCCGCTTTGACGCTTCATTGATAAACCCCTTGAATAAAGTAGTTGTTACTCAAATCGTGATACTCAAGTGAAAATGAGACTGATTTCTTAGAGTCAATTTATGAAATAAACGGTTACATATAAACCGAGTATCGATCATACGAAATCCGATTCTATGGTCTACTGAGCTAATGAAACAGATCGTCGAGCCAGCCATGGCATAGTAAACGATTTGCCGATTGAGTCGATGGCGATTTTTGCTTCTCCTTTCACCATCTCTTCTTCGATCTTGCCAACGAAGTTGACGATCATTCCTTTCAGCTTCGGCGAGTCGACAGAGAATTGCAGTGTATCTCCTTTAATCACCGCGCCAATCACTTTGATTTTATCTTCGTCGGAAATCAGTTCGCCTGAAAGCTGGTCTCCCTGCAGTTCTAGCTTAAGAGTTAAATTCAACTCTTGCCGGCCAAGCTGTTGTTTCCACGTCCACGTACCGGAAGGATCAATGATTACATTCTTGCTTGCGATCTTGCTCACTGCTTTATTGGTGGGAATCGTGTCGAAGAACCCAATCATCATCTCTTCATCGCTCTGGTCACCCCAACCAACCGATTGGCTTGGATCAGGGTTTGCTAGGTTTGTTTCTGAGTTGTTGTACACGGCTCGACAGTACATCGTGGTACCTTTAGGCATCAACTTGGGTTCGGCTAAAATGTACTTCAATTGCCAGTTGAAATCATACGCAGGCACGTCGAGCACAATCTCACGTTCGCCATTTGGGTAGATTGCTTCGTAACGGAACGATTTACCTCTTAAATGCATGTGTGGTGTCATCGACAACAGCACTTCATCACGCTGGAATTCATAGTTCGCTTTTACGATGTAATTGTCATCGTGCGGCGGAATCTCAAATCGATTGTCGATTGCTAGACGACCATGGATCAGCTTCTTAACCTTTGACTTTTCGGTAAAGCACACCCCGGCATAACTTCGATCGTCTTGCTGGTAACCATTGGGGGTATAGTGCATTTCAAATAACAATTTACTGTGCGCTGGGACGTAAAACGCCACTCCTTCGTCGAGCTTGACAGGCGTACTGCCTGGAGCATAGCCAACTAACACTTGCCCCAAGTCCTTTCGTTGACCCTCACCAGGACGCATTATGTAAACCAGAATGTGGTGAACTACTGAGTTGTTATCAGGCCGAGCTTCTGCTGCATAAATGTATTTGTCTTCGTCCCAGCCAGGGTCAACTACAAACCGTTGGTAATCGACTACACCCTGGGCCGGCACCGTGAACGAAGTATCGCTCATATGAAATACTTGATCGGGCTTTGCAATTCGCCAGCCTTCGGTGAACTCACGGGCAGGAGGTAGATCAGTCGGATCGCCTTCGGGCATACCGTTCTCGACCCATTTGAAAATCGTTTCCTTTTCTTTAGCCGAAAGCCGCGTATCGTTATGAAACTTGCCATGCTCTGGATTCGCAAACCACGGCGGCATGCGTTGGTCTTCGATTACTTCGACAATCGTATCTTCCCAGCCGATGACATCTTCGTAGCTACTGAGGGTAAATGGCGCGATCTCGCCGTCGCGATGACATTCGACGCAGCGATTATTAAAGATACGCGAGATCTGGTTTGAGTACGTAATGTCACCAGTCGCTTCTCGGTGCTTAGCACGACCGATGTAACAACCGACGACACTGGTTGACGGTACCGAAACATTTTTGCCTGCCAGTAGTTCGTCAATCGCTTCGGCAAGATCGTTGCGGTTCACTTTGTCGCGAGCAATACCGACT
>CAYGQU010000582.1:0-1968 GCA_964352045.1 uncultured Planctomycetaceae bacterium | reverse complement strand
TTTTTGCTACGATGGATTCATTGGGCTCTATGATGTAGATAACGCTGGCGCAAGTCGTTTTGCTGGCGGTGGTGATTTTACTGGTTCTACTCAAACGAATAAACAAGAAGCGTCGGCCATTTACCAAATCAAAACCCCACCACCCAATACGCTGCTTTACCATGGCACAGAAGACACTGTAATTGATGTCGAACAATGTCGCCGATTTGCTAAGGCAATCCAAAAGCAAGGTGGACAAGTTGAAACGCTTATTTACGAAGGTGTGGGCCATTCTTTCTTTATGAAAGAACCTTACTTATCACAAACGACTCGGGCTCTACTTGATCATATTAAATATACCTTTGGCTTAGATGCTAAGAAGCCTATTTTGGATAGCTATGTTGTTGAACCTAAAATTGCCTCGTTTATGTCCGGCTTTTCTCTAATTGGACAATGGAAACAAGAGGACAGTCCCAATTCCCTAATGCAATTCAATATAGATAAAACAATCGTCGGGACGAACAAAGGTGCAATCCTGTGGGACGAGCGATACGGAAATTATTATTATGCGGGGGATTGGAACAAGAAGGTTTATGAAAAAATTCAGGTTCTAGAACCTATGAAAATAAAACTAGGCAAAGCCATTTATATGCGTGCTGCGGTTCCTACGACCGTGGTGCCAACAACTCCACTCGAAATCAATGAAGAATGGCTAGTTAATCGCCACAAAGAGTTGCTATCGGAACTAGATAACCGCGAAGAATTATCTAAGGTTAATTTACTTTTTGTGGGCGACTCAATAACTCAAGGCTGGCTTAGAGAGGGAAAGACTTTTTGGGATAGCTCTTTCTCAAGTAGACATTGGCATGCGCTAAACCTTGGGGTAGCTGGCAATCGAACCGAGAATTTATTGCAAAGATTGCAACCGATTTCCGATGGGGGCATGGGGAGTTTTGATGATCCGATTCTTAAACCAAGAATTATCGTCTTGATGATTGGAACCAATAATCTCTTAGTTAACACACCCGAAGAGATCGTATCGGGCGTAATGGCATGCAAAACACGATTGCAAAAATTCGCTCCTCAATCTCGGATGATTCTTTGTTCTGTTCTACCAGTAGCGAACAATCGAACTAACGAAGAAATTATCATTCCGGTGAATGCTGCTCTAGAAAAAATGCACAATCCGCCTGAAGTTTGGTGGCATGATCTGTATTCCTGCCTAGTCAATAATCAGGGGCAACAAATCGAGCATTATTTTATTGATGATGTCCATCTTTCTCATAAAGGATATCAAATTTGGCACGACCATCTTATTGATTTGATCAAACAAACACCTCAGTTACTAAAGCAGCTTCAATAACCTAAGATTTTTGAGAGTGGCTGGAACTGCTTAAAAGCTTTCAAACAGACTCATTTCATTCAAACAGTTACACCTCAGTAGACTCTAGCGATAAACGCTTCGTAGAGGTGAAAGTGGAAGTTCGTCCGTAGAGTTCCATTACAGGAAGTTGTATTCCCCTTTGAACCAGATCAATTTTGCTATCGCTTGGTTGCCAATCTAGCTCTTGACGCGCCTTATTGCTATTAAAACAAGATAACTGGGTACGGCTCTTCCAATCACGATAACTTGGCATTTTACGGTCATGATGCCTGACTAGCATTTTGACTACCCACTTCATCATGTCGATAGAATAAAATTTCGATATCGAAGTGGGATAACTATCAATGTGTACGCCAGCTGCCATTTTTAAGTTACGCAGGTACTCTTGTCCTGTCAAACAAGGCATGGAGACAAGGTTATACGATTCTCCTTCTAGGTTAGATTTATCCAGGCATCCGACTAGTGCACTTGCTACGTCTTCTACGAGCACGAAGGGCAGATAATTTTCTCCATTTCCCCAGAGTTGACAACAAGAATCATTACTCCACATTGACCTGCCCCCACGATTGATACCACTTCTAATGTATAGTTTGGCCTACGTTGAG
>CAYGQU010000581.1:0-1971 GCA_964352045.1 uncultured Planctomycetaceae bacterium | reverse complement strand
GTGCCATAATCACCCCTTCAACGAAAACAAACAGAATCAATTCTGGGAACTGAATGCCTTCTTTCGACAAGCCAGGATCGAAAGAATCCAAGAGGAAGACAGTAATCGACGTTACGCACGCTTGTCGGATCGAAATTACTACGGCGAAGGGCGCAACCAGCCTGTCCCTGCTGAGCTTGTTTCAATAGGGGCCGATCGGGCCGAGAGCTATTACGAACTACGCAATGGCAAGCTGAAAGTTGCTTACCCTGTTTTTCTCGATGGCACCTCACTAGTCGATGTATTTGCTGACCGCGAAGCTGACTCGGGCAGGCCAAGTTCTTCGCTTATCAGCGCTGAGGAGCGTGGCAATAGTGGCCGACTTTCGGAAGTGAACCGTCGCAAAGAGTTGGCAGAACTGATAGCAACTTCTGAAGAGTTTCCTCGTGCAATGGTTAATCGAGAATGGGCACGGTATTTCGGATATGGTTTCACGCAGCCTGTCGTCGATATGGGTGACCACAATCCGCCGACGCATCCTGAATTGCTCGATTACCTCGCAGAAAAATTCGTCAATGCAGGCTACGATCTTAATCGGCTGACAAGGTGGATTGTTATGAGCGAAGCCTATGGTCTTGATAGTCGACCCGGTCGAACGAACGAAAAAGATGATCCCGGCTTAGGAACTCCTCCGCTTTTCAGTCGTTTTTATCTCAGGCAACTCACCGCCGAACAAATCTATGAATCATTAATCACAGCCACGCAAGCTGATAAGCGATTAAGCGATGAGCAACGTGATCAAGCTCGCAATCGGTGGTTGAGACAGTTCACAACCGCTTTTGGTAATGACGAAAATGGAGAATCGACCAGCTTTGATGGGTCAATTCCTCAGGCTCTTGCTATGATGAATAGTGAGCTAATGCGACAAGCGACTTCCATCGATTGGAAAAAACAGGATGATAAGAGCATGGCAAAAGACTCATCAACGAGTTTTCTGTCATCGGTTGTAACGGATCAATCGCTCAATAATGCTGACAAAATTGAAAAGCTTTACCTTGCTGCCTTGGCACGCCGACCCGACCGTGCAGAACTAAAGATTTGCAATCAGATGCTCGCTGCCCGCAAAGGGAATGCTTCAGAAGCGTTGCGAGATATTTGGTGGGCACTACTAAATAGCAACGAATTTATTTTGCAACATTAAGGTTAATCGAACACAATAATGGGCAAAATACGATACGACAGTAATTAGTTAACTTATCTTAGAGACCAAGCCATGTTTGACCGCACACAAGTTCCTGAGGGAATGTCACGACGTCACTTCATGAACCACCTAGCAGGTTCAGCCGCTTTGGGTGCGACCGCTTTGGCATTTGGTCGAACTGTTAGCGCGGCAAGTGAAACCTTACGTCGTAACCATAAGTCGGTAATTTTACTTTGGATGAATGGTGGGCCCCCAACGATTGACATGTGGGACCTCAAGCCAGGTGCCCCAACCGGTGGCCCTTCGCAAGCGATAAGCACATCGGGCAACGCTCAAATCAGTAGCCAGCTTCCGCTGCTTGCCAAACAGATGAATCATCTTTCGGTAATTCGCTCGATGAGCACCCGAGAAGCAGATCATACACGCGGTCGGTATTACATGCATACGGGTTTTGTTCCTAACCCGAATATCGAACATCCTAGCTATGGTTCGGTGGTTGCTCATGAATTGGAAGCAGCAACTAGTCAGTTGGAGATTCCTCGCTTTGTTTCAATCGGCGGGGCAAGCCAAGGGCCAGGATTTTTGGGCATGGCCTATGCACCGTTTCAGGTCGATAGTAGCGGTCGCGTAAGGGATCTCGATCCTTTAGTCGAGAAAGAGCGTCAGAACGAACGCTTTGCCTTGTTGGCTGAAATCGAAAAACGATTTATCAAACAGGGGCGAGGCCCTGCCGCCAGCGAGCATGCCAAGGTGCTCGACAAGACGCTCGCGCTGATGACGAGTGACCAGAT
>CAYGQU010000580.1:0-1974 GCA_964352045.1 uncultured Planctomycetaceae bacterium | reverse complement strand
TTGCGAGACTTGGAGCTCGATTCAAGGGCTGAGAAAAGAATAAGTATGAAACCACAAAGGCACGAAGAGCACCGAGAAGGGACGAATGCCGAATGGAGAAATGACGAAAAAAGAACTACGACGACACGAAGAACACAACGATCCATTAGGTCGGTTGTCCCGCTTAGATAAATACAATGACAGCTTAAAAATAAGAAAAAGCGTCTTTTGAGTATCGCTCGTCATGATCGTTGTGTCGTCGTGGTTCAAATTTCACAAACAAAAAGGGGCCCAAAGAGTATATTTTGGGCCCCTCAAGTTGATGCTATTTGTCTTTTGTCCGGTCGACGATCAGAGCGCGTCGATCACCATCTTGCCGATTGTGTCGGTGCCAAAACCACTTCGGTCGAGGTTCTTACCTTCAAACTTCGGCGTGACCTTCTTTACCGCAGCACCGATTTGTTCGCCACAAGCAATTGCTGCAGCATTATTCTTGATACGGCCCGTTTCGCGAAGAAGCAAACCGAGCGAGTCGATCGTTGCGATGGGGTTGGCAATGTTTTGGCCAGCGATGTCGGGGGCCGAACCGTGGACGGGCTCGAACATGCTTGGTGCGACGCCATCGGGATTCAGATTGCCACTGCTAGCGATTCCCATGCCTCCTGCGATGGCAGCGCCAAGGTCAGTGATAATATCGCCAAACATGTTGGGTACGACGATTACATCATAAACTTCGGGTCGACTTACCATGTACATGCAGCAGGCATCGACGTGGTGATAAGCAGTCTCGATGTCAGGGTATTCGGTAGCTACTTCCTGGAATGCACGATGCCAAGTATCGCCGGCAAACGTAAGCACATTTGTTTTATGGACTAGTGTCAAATGCTTTCGCTCGCGAGTTTTAGCGAGTTCAAACGCATAGCGAATACAGCGTTCGACCCCAAAACGGGTCGCAACCATCGTTTGGCTAGCAACTTCATGTGGCGTTCCCTTGCGAACAAAACCGCCGACGCCGCAGTAAAGGTCTTCGGTGTTCTCACGGACGCATACGAAATTGATATGTTCGGAAGTCTTGCCTTTGATAGGCGTTTCGATGCCTGGGTACAGCGTGACCGGGCGAAGGTTGATGTACTGATCTAGCTCGAAGCGAAGTTTGAGCAAGATTCCTTTTTCAATCACCCCGCCAGCCAGTCGGGGGTCGTTGGGCAAGCCCCCTACAGCGCCAAGCAGTATTGCGTCGAATTTGCGGAGCGTGGCGATGTCTTCGTCGCTTAGTACATGTCCCGTTTCGAGAAAGTGCGTTGCCGAGAAAGGGAACTGCGTAATTTCATAATCCAAACCGGCAACTGGCGCAGCGGCGGCAAGGACTTTGAGCGAGGAACCGACGACTTCGGGACCAATTCCATCACCCGCGATGACGGCAATCTTGTGCGGCGTTGACATAGTGTAAAGAGCTAAGGTGGTTTGCAGGGGTGTGCGAATGAATTCGAGCCCTATAGTCTAACAAGACCCGCCCTGCTAAGCGAGAAGCCCCACCAAAATGCCTTCCGCTCGAGCAGCCTTTTAGGATTATTCACTCACCGAGGGGCGGACCTGAATGGCTTCTCCCACAACTCGCGTTTCAAACGTCTCGACGCCGAGACGAGGATTATCAGCCCATTTGCCATCACTGAGCCGAAACCGCCAAGCATGCCATGGGCAGGAGACCGTGGGGCCCTCTCGAGGTGCTTCATTACAGTCTGTTTCATCCTCTGTTTCATCATGACAATCAATAGACCCCGCCCCGAGCGAAGCTCCCTGGTGGGGGCAGAGATCGTCGATCGCCATATAGTTGCCCTGATAAAGAAATATCGCGACGGGCCGATTGCCTAGCTGGACGGTTCGTCCTTCTCCTTCGGGAATGTCGCCAACGGTCGCTACGGTAACGAAATCGTCAGTACTCTCGTGAGAAGCATCTTCCATGAAGTTTTCTCCTGAAGTTTATCTCCTGAAGTT
>CAYGQU010000579.1:0-1977 GCA_964352045.1 uncultured Planctomycetaceae bacterium | reverse complement strand
GACCCAATCATTCCCGCTTCGCTTTTTAACACAACTTAGTCCGCAAGCGGCTTGGATTGAACTTTGTCGCAATGCCATTAATTTTTGGCAACTACGATATTGTAGAAAAGTCCGGGGGGCAGCTAAAAAGAGTTCGGCGTTGATTTCTGCTACCCAGCGCGCTCATGATGATTTGCTGCGAGCCCAAAATCTTGAAAGCGAGATTCAACTCGAAACGGCCCTTGATTTTCCGGTTGCCGACGCAAGAGCTACTCGTGAACCGAATCAGCCCATCAATTTACTCTGGTCGGGACGTTTAAGGGCATGGAAAACTTTTCCTTTGCTGATTAAAGCATTGGCAAAGCTTCCCGCTAGCATTGACTTTCGTCTGCGGGTTTTGGGCACAGGTGATTGTGAAACGCAATGGAAGCGTCTTGCCCAGAAGTATGGCGTATCGGACCGAATCGAATGGCTTGGCTGGCCTGAATATCGAGATACTTTGCCACATTATCGCTGGGCTGATGCATTTGTGTTTACCAGTATGCGTGATACGTCTGGCACGGGGCTTCAAGAAGCACTTGCTATGGGGACTCCTATTTTGGGCGTAAACCATCAAGGGGCGGCTGATATCATGAGCACGAGCTGCGCCATTCCGATTCCGGTAGGATCGCCTAAAGAAACGATTCAAGCTTTAACTGACGGTATCAAAAAGCTTGTTGATAGCCCGCTATTTTGGAAACAACTGAGCGATGGTGCCATTGAAAAAGCAAAACATATGACATGGGCACAGCAGATCGAACCAACCCATGCCTGGTACCAAAAGACGCTTCAAGACGCATCCTTAGCAGCATCAAGAACAACTTTTGCCGAATTAAATAACCGCTCAACAAAAGATAAAACAACCCTTACTACGGGTAGTAGCACCACGGGGAATTGCTTTGATTCTTCGCTAGATACCCAGTCCCATGCTTTGAAGGGTATTTGATTCGCCTAAAGAAGCTTTGCTGTGAACGTTAAGTCAGCAACTTCCAATCATTAAAGCTTAGAGACAAGAAAAACAATAACAAAACTAGAGATATTCCCAATCGTATCCTGCATCCTGCCAAGTTAAAGCAATGCCAAACTCTAAATCATCGAGTGGAATTAGTCCCCTCAACGTGCTAGAAATGCTATTTCGCCACAAGCTTCTCGCTGTCGGGCTTCCTGTTCTTATCATAGGAGCGGGACTAGCGATTGCTCTCTTTTTTCCGCGAAGCTATCGTTCAGAAGCAAGGCTCTTTTTGCAAATCGGTCGTGAAAGTGTTGGCATTGATCCCACTGCTCAAACTGGGCAGCAAATGATTAGCTTGCAACAACAAGGACGCGACACCGAAGTTACCTCGGCAACTGACCTGTTAACAAGCCGTGGTGTCATCGGCCTAGTCGTTGATGAACTCGGCAGCGAGATGATTCTAAAAGGCGCCCCTGCGAGCGAGGGTGAAGAGAAGGTGAATCCGATTGCTGACCTCATGCAGGCTACTCTCGGCACGCTCATAACGACACTCAAGAGCATCGACCCCATCAGTGATCGCGAGGAGGCCATTATCGAAATTGAAAAGAACCTCGGCGTTGACGCCGAGATTGATTCGACGATCCTCAACTTAACTTACACGACTAAGTCGCCTGCAGGTGCCCAAATCGTTCTTGAAAAACTAATTGAAGTTTATCAGGAAGAACACATGCGAATTCATCGCAACACGGGCTCAAGATCTTTCTTCCAAGAACAAGGTGAATTGCTTCGTGCTCAACTCGATGAGTCCATGGATGCCATCCGGTCGGCTAAGAATGAAATGGGACTGTCGTCGATTAGTGCCCGTCGCGCTAACCTAGAAAATCAACTTCAGTCGGTACAGCTATCGATTTATGGTGCTCAAACCGAGCGTTCGGCCGCGGAGGGTAGCCTTAGGGACTTATCGCTTCAATTGGGCAATCTTCCCGAACGGATGATCTCTTCCAAGA
>CAYGQU010000578.1:0-1978 GCA_964352045.1 uncultured Planctomycetaceae bacterium | reverse complement strand
CTTGGCGCGAAAACCCTTTTGGTTTGTTGCGACGTTTCAGACGACAAGGCAGTCAGTGAGATGGTTGCTCAAATCGACAAAACGTTTGGCCGACTCGATGTGCTCGTCAACAATGCGGCGATGACCAACTTTATCGAACACACCGACTTCGAAGCGATGACCGAAGAGAAGTGGGATCGGATGTTTGACGTCAATCTAAAGGGGACATTTTTCGTCACCCGGGCTACTGCGGAGTTGCTCAAGGCGGGCGACGGCGGAGCGATTGTGAATATTAGCTCGGTAGCGGGCGTTACGGGGCGCGGCTCGTCGATTGCTTACTGTGCTTCAAAAGGGGCACTCAATACGATGACCAAATCGTTGGCGCTCTCGCTTGCACCGAAGGTTCGCGTCAATGCGGTCTGCCCTGGGCCGATCAATACGCGGTGGATCAAGGAGGGGAACCCCGACATCGACGTCAACCAAATGGTTGCCGGCTATCCTCTGCCCAAAGCTTCAGAGCCGGAGGATATTGCCGATGCGGTCCTGTTCTTCGCCTGTGGCACGAGCATGGCAACGGGTGAGATACTGAACATCGACGGCGGACTAACGCTCTGATAGAAACCTTGCAGAGTGTCATGCAGAAAAGTAGGGTCCGCTGTGCGGACCGTGGTATATCGTTTGCTCTCTGAAAACGCCTTTCTCTAGCGGAAATCGCCAACTATGGTCCACAAAGCGGACCCTACTAGGTAAAAAGCCACCAGTTCATACGGTGCCGCCGCATGAACTGGTGCTTGTGCTTTCCCACAGAATTAACGGCGGCACTTAAGCGTCGTTAGCGCCAATCCCGCTAGTGCAAGTAGCACGGCCGAGGGTTCAGGAACGATATTGTTCACTAGTTGCCCCTCTTCGATCATCGTGCCGGTAAGGCCGAGCAACGAGAAAGGTTGTTCGACGACAATGGAATTTGGAGAGCTAGGTGGATTTGAGTAGGTGCCCGTTATATCGAGCGTGAAACCGACCTCATGACGCACGTTGCCATTGGCTAAATGCGTGTATTTGTCAGTTCCTGGTTCAAATGATAATTCAAGCCCCTCGGCAGCAAGATCAATGTCTCCGCCGCCACCCCCAAAAGCGATTTTTAGAACCGTCACATGGCCACGGTACTTTCTTTTGGGAGGTCCCCCTGCACGAAGCATTCCAAAGTCAGGCGCACTGCGTTCAAAGACAAAGACGGCGCCTGGATCGAGTGCAAGTTCAGCGTTGCTGATGGTTTCTGCCGTGGGTATGTCACCAAGCTCAGGGGCGAAGCCCATTACATCGTTGGTGCTAAAGGAAAGATCGAACTCGATATTAAGCGTGCTAAACAATTCAAAGGTTTCGCCATCCAAGTCATTGGGGTCGATATCATCAGGTGGAGCAGCGATGGATGAAGTTTTGTTCGAGCGTGAAGAATTATGGTCTGTAGCCCGAGTACCACCTACCTGTGTTTCGATGTACTCACCCTCCGGTCCAAGTGGAAGTGAACCCGAACCTGAGAAATCAAACGATGTAACAACCGTATTGAAAAGTATCGGCGTGCTCTTATCAATTTGGGCAAAAGAGGATTGGCTTAGTAGCAAACTAAAGACCAAAAAGCAGGCAAGGCTGAGTGCATGAGGTAGCTTACGGGTAGTAGCACCTCGGGGTAAATCTTTGGTGAAATAGCGAATAGCATTCATTAGCTGGGTCCTAGCTCAAAAGAGAAAAGGAGTGAAAAAGTGACAAGCTGCAATTATCAGGAACGGTTTTTTTTTTGCATTTCTTGTGTAGTTTAACGTAATGCTAGCAAGAAGCAAATTCTCGGGATCAGCCAGTTTTGCTACGAATCGTGCTGTTTCGCTCTCGCTCGAAGCCTTTCGCTAGCAAACAGTTTCTCTCTCGTATTGCCAAAAAATTTGTCGCTCGCTAATGTCCGCCCTCGATGAGGTTCTCGATTGCTACTCCCCTCGCACTATTTTAA
>CAYGQU010000577.1:0-1989 GCA_964352045.1 uncultured Planctomycetaceae bacterium | reverse complement strand
GTATTTGGGCCTATTACCAACCTAGCATTTGGGCACTTGTAGCTGGCAGCTTGCTAAGTCCCGTAGTTAAAGTATCACTTAGTTATTTCTTATTGCCTGAAAGTGGCAATCGTTTCGAGTGGGATTCGACTGCCGCGCGAGAGCTCTTCTCGTTTGGGAAGTGGATAATGGTAGGCATGATCGTTGCCTTCCTGGCTATGCAAATCGACAGAATCTTGCTCGGCAAGCTAATGGATATGCGGATGTTAGGAATTTATAGCATCGCGCTGACCCTGGCCATGTTGCCATCGATGATTGTCGAACGCCTTTCCGCCTATGTACTATTTCCGGTGCTTTCTAGTATCAATCGGAGTACGTCGAAGCAGATCCATGAGACTATTCTACCCATTAGGTCAGGGGTTTTGACCCCTGGTATGGTTGGGACACTTTGCGTTTATGGCGGCGCGGATTGGTTTTTTCATACGCTTTATCACGAAAATTTTTCCATGGCGGCAGATGTGACTCGCATGCTTTGTCTAGCGACATGGTTCATGTTGTTGACGAAATCAATTGACAAAACATTACTAGCTGTTGGACGCTCTCGTGCCCTTGCTATGGCAACCACGGTCAAGTTGATTGCCACTACAACCTTTGCAATAGGTGGTTTCTACCTGGGTGGAATGCCAGGATTCTGTGGTGGTTTAGCTCTAGGAGCCTTCTCAGGTCACATCGCTTTGTATCCCAGTCTGGATAAACTCTCCATTAGCTGTTGGCAACAAGATTTTCGATTCACAATCATAACGGTCGCAGGAATGGCTACTCTTGAATTGATCCAAGATATGACAGAGATGAGAAACACAGGTTGGGGAGAATTTGTCGCGATGATAATCCCGATTGCTTGTTCACTGCTAACCTACTCGGCAGTAAGTAACAGCTTCGCCGTTGTTAAAGAAGAGTACACACCCGAATTATCAATCAACCATTAAACAGGCTCTAAGGTCAAACGGTTCTTTGTGCGAAAGTATCCTGATGAAAAATACTCAACCTTTACGCATTGGCTATTTGTCTTCGCACAACTATTACGATAGGAATGCGTTTTCGGGCATTTTGTATAGCATGTATCAAACTATTGCAAAAAACCCACAGTTTGAAGTGCAGCCATTAGGTGCACCCTATAAAAACCATCTCGGCAGGAGATTGCTCTCTAAAATTGGAATGGTTCGCAAACCTTTAGCGCTACGTTCTGCAACCTATCTTGATGATTGCAAAACTTTCGCTCGACGAGTAGAGCGGCAATTAAAGCGATCACCTTGTGACGTCTTGTTTGCTCCTGTCGGCTCATCTGAACTTGCTTACCTGAAGACCGATACTCCGATCATCTATCTTTCGGATGCCACACATAAGCTTTACGAGCAGTATTACAACTTGGACCTATCGGCCGAGCAGTCGGCGATTGCAAAAGAACACGAATCCATGGCCATCAAAAAAGCTAACTTGCTTGTCTACAGTTCAAAATGGGCTGGAGAATCGGCCGTAGAGGACTACGAAGCGGATCCTAGCAAAGTGAGGGTTATCACCTTCGGGCCCAATATAGATTATCTTCCGAATGAGAAAGATATCTACGAATCAAGGCGTTTTGATCGTTGTAGACTTCTTTTCATTGGCAAGGATTGGGAACGAAAAGGTGGCGATATTGCCTTGCAAACGATGTATCATCTGCGTGACTCGGGTCTTTCCGTTGAGTTGACGATCGTCGGTTGTAATCCTGACTCGGTTGGTGATGACCCCGACGTTCGAGTTATTCCTTTCCTAGATAAACGCATTGAATCTCATCGCGTGGCTTTAGAACAGTTATTGTTGAAATCACATTTCTTACTTTTTCCTACCCGAGCTGATTGCTCACCGCTCGTTATTTGTGAAGCAAGCGCCTATGGTCTTCCGGTGGTAACAGCCAATGTGGGTGGTCTCTCTTGCTTGGTAGATGACGGTAAAACTGGCTACCTAATGAAA
>CAYGQU010000576.1:0-1991 GCA_964352045.1 uncultured Planctomycetaceae bacterium | reverse complement strand
GGAACCCGACTCCGCCCTGAAGGCCGAAGCTGTCGGATTGATGGCAAACCAATTCACGAAGTGAGCCGGCTCAGTGTAGGCGAAGCAACTGAATGGTTCGAGCAACTTGCTGCCAAGCCTGCCGAGTACTTTGACGAAGATCGCCTCATGATTGCCGAGCCATTACTGGCTGAAATCTTACGTCGGTTTTCTTTTTTACGTCAATCGGGTGTCGGTTATCTGTCGCTCGATCGTCCAGCGGCTACGCTTTCGGGAGGAGAACTGCAACGAGTTCGCTTAGCAACGGGCATTGGCAGCGGCTTGGTCGGGGTTATGTACTTGCTCGACGAACCTTCGATCGGCCTTCACCCTCGCGATAACGAACGGCTCATTAGCGCGCTGCGCGATCTACAACAACAAGGCAATTCGGTCATTGTCGTCGAGCATGACGAAGCGCTCATGCGTGCCGCCGATTGTTTGATCGACGTCGGCCCTGGTGCTGGGGCTCGGGGCGGAAGTATTGTTGCTCAAGGAACACCTGAAGAAGTCGCCTCGACCGATGCTTCCATAACGGGCCAATATCTCTGCGGCAAACAAGCAATCAAAACACCAGCTAAACGTCGTCTCTCGGCAAACAAATCCAAGCCCTCGTCCAAGCCGATTGTCGATCCGCCGAAACCTTTTCTTTCGTTAACCGGTGCGACGCTGAACAACCTAAGAGGTGATGAGCTACGACTCCCCCTGGGCAAGTTGATTGCCATCACCGGCGTTAGTGGAAGCGGCAAGACGTCGCTCGTCGTCGATACGCTCGCCAAAGCCCTAGCCAGAGAGAGAAATGGAGCCTCGACCAAACCGGGAAACTACGAAAAACTCTCGGGACTCGATGAGATTGATCGGTTCGTGGAAGTCGATCAGTCTCCTATTGGCCGCTCGCCACGCAGCAACGCCGCGACTTATACCGGATTGTTCGACGAGGTGCGTAAGCTGTTTTCCAAAACAAAACTCGCTCGCCAACGTGGTTATAAAATCGGACGATTTAGTTTCAACGTCAAAGGGGGCCGATGCGAAGCGTGCCAAGGGCAGGGACAAAAGAAGATCGAAATGAACTTCTTGCCCGACCTCTACGTCACCTGCGATACCTGCCATGGCAAACGATTCAACCGACAAACATTAGCCGTTAAGTATCAAGGGCATTCGATTGCCGATCTACTCAACTTGCCAATCGACGAAGCACTCGAGCTGCTTGCCGAGGTGCCAACGATTCATAACGCTCTCGAAGCGCTCTCGGCCGTGGGGCTTGGCTACCTTTCGCTTGGCCAACCATCGAACACGCTTTCGGGGGGCGAAGCCCAGCGGATCAAGCTTGCTGCCGAACTCGGAGGCCAAGTCAAAGGTCGCGGTTTGAAGCAAGAGCACACGCTCTATCTGCTCGACGAACCGACAACCGGCCTGCATGCCGACGATGTGAAACGATTGCTCGGCGTGCTGAACCGCTTGGTCGATACGGGTAACACGGTCGTGGTGATCGAGCATCATCTCGACGTAATGCGTGCCGCCGACTGGTTAGTCGATCTCGGCCCCACCGGCGGATCGGGCGGCGGGCAGATCATCGCCACCGGTACCCCCGAGCATGTGGCGACGGTTGGAGCGAGCTATACGGGCAATTGGTTAGCCGAAGCGTTTGAGGATTAATCTTAACTTGCCATACGTTTACGCACACCACGAAAACGCATGGCACCAATGACAGAAACCATTAAAGCCGCTACCAGCAAACCACCGGCCAGCAATTGATCAAACGTTCCTACTGGCTCGAGCTTAAACAGCGTTAAACCCGATCCGGCAAGCAGTATCGCGGTGCGAGCGTAGGCCAATAGAGTTCGCTCACTGGCAAGGCTGGTTCGCTCCACAGCAAGATGATCACGGAGCGTAAGGGGCGTTTCCGCTAAATCGGTTTCGGATGACATTTCGTTTCGGTCCTAGACGCGTTCGATAATGGTTGCGATTCCCTGGCC